>DAOVLD010000020.1 GCA_030631445.1 Bacteroidota bacterium | reverse complement strand
TTTTCAATATTCATTACCTGCAAACCGTCAAGTGACATAAATGAGTATTCCGAACTAAAATTATGGTCAGCAAACACTATTTCAGAACCTGTTTCCCGGGCTTTACCAATAAAAACATGGTCTGTTTCTTTGCCCGTTTCGCCTACAACTACGGGAACCCCTGGTTTAATTATCCCTGCCTTTTCATAAGCAATTTTTTCCAGGCTGTTGCCAAGATAAATGCTATGATCCATGCCGATATTGGTAATTACTGATAACACAGGGGTAATAATATTTGTTGAATCGAGTCTGCCTCCCATACCTGTCTCGATAACAGCTATATCCACTTCTTCATCAGAAAAGTGTTTGAGAGCCATTGCTACGGACATTTCAAAAAATGATGGTTTGATCTTTTCTAATAATTCCTTGTTTTGCTTAACAAAATTAATAACATTTCGCTCAGGAACAGGCATTCCGTTTACCCGTAATCTTTCACGAAAATCCTTCAAATGTGGAGAAGTATAGAGCCCGGTTCTGAAACCGGCTTCCTGAAGAACAGAAGCAAGAATATGGGCAACTGACCCCTTTCCGTTTGTTCCAGCAATATGAATAGACCTGAAATTCTTATGCGGAAAATCAAAATAATCATCCATTGCCAGAGAATTATCCAGTTTTGCATTATAAGCGATCTTACCCTGTCTCTGAAACATAGGTAGCTGGCTGTACAGGTAACTCAGAACCTCATTGTAATTCATATAATTATAAATAATTGATCTTTCTCTCAACTATATAGTATCTGTCTATAAAGTCAAACAAATTTTGAATTAAAGTACCAAATGGTAAATAACAAATAGCAAAAAACAAATAACAAATAATATCCAAATAACAAACAAATAAAAATTCAAAACAGAATTTACCAATCTATTATTTTTTTTTATTTTCTTTTTTTGAATTTTTTAATATTGTAATTTATTTATTCACAAAATAATTAATTCTCAAAGGTGTTCCCCGAAAAAAACGGGGCAAGCTATGAGGTCACTTCGTTCAGTTGAATTTTGCCTGCCCCGTAAGGAAGTATGACTGTACGGGGGTGCTTGTCATTTGTTATTTTTTACATTTATTATTATGTTATTATTGTTTGATTGTTATTTGCTTTCTTGCCGACTGTGGACTGCCGACTGATTAGTTACCATTTGTTTTTATGGATTCTTTTCGGATCAAAACGGGAGGGCATTGGTTTCTTCTCGGCAGGATAACCAAGAGATATCAGGGCAAACGGGAATACATGTCCGGGCAGGTTAAAAACATTTCTCATATCTTTCATTCTTTCTTCCCTGGGATATACTCCCAGCCAGACAGCACCTAATCCATGTCCATGGGCTGAAAGTAATAAATTCTGCGTTGCATTACCACAATCAACAGGCCAATAATCTTTAGTTAATTGAAGTTTTTCATCACCACATACAAGGATGCCATGACTTGCATCCGAAAGCATTTTTCCATATGGATGTATCTTGCTTAACTTTTTCAAAATCCCGGCATCGTCCACAACAATAAAATGCCAGGGTTGCTGATTCATGGCTGAGGGGGCATACATAGCAGCGTTTAATATGGCATTTATTGAATTTTCCGAAATTTTCTTATCTGTGTATTTCCGAATACTTCTCCGTGTTAATATTGCTTCCTGAATTTCCATGATTCTGTTATCAGTTAAAAAATTATTTATGACTACAAATTAATGAAAAATAACAATTTTTATTACATTTAGCATAAGGTAAAGGATATAATAAGAGTTTAGAGTCAACATTTTTACCTTTTGACTTTTTGACCCTTTGACATTTTGACTTTTTGACCCTTTGACATTTTGACTTTTTGACTTCTTAATAAACTTGAGTATGGCTAAGAAAAAGAAAATATTCATTCTTGATACAAACGTATTGCTTCACGATTACAAAAGTCTTTACAACTTCCAGGAAAATGATATAATAATCCCCATCGTAGTACTGGAAGAACTGGACAAGTTCAAAAAAGGAAATAATTTAATAAATTTTCATGCAAGGGAATTTACCCGTGAGTTGGATAAACTCTCAGGAGATCAGCTTTTTACAGATGGTATTTCTTTAGGTAAAAAAAGAGGGAAACTTTTTATTGAAACAGGAAAAGAATTTTCTAAAATGGTTTCAGAATCTTTCCCCGAAAAAACTCCTGATCACAGGATCCTTGCTATAGCTGATTTTATCCGTGAGAAGAACCCTGAAAAGAATGTTGCATTAATTACCAAGGATATTAACCTGAGGATGAAAGCCAAGTCGCTTGGGATCCAGGCTCAGGATTATGAAACTGACAAAGTTGCTAATATTGACGACCTTTATAAAGGGATAACAACTCTGGAAAACCTGGATAGCGACCTGATTTCAAAATTATACAAGAATAATGAAGGAATCCCGGTAGAAGAATTTACTCAAATTATAAAACCACGACCGCACCAATATTTCATTCTTAAAAGCGATAAATCAAGTGCTCTTGCGCATTACAATCCATCCAATGATTTTATCAACCGTATTGAAAAATTACCGGCATACGGTATTGATCCTCGCAATGCTGAGCAAACTTTCTCTATTGACGCCCTGACACGACAAGAAATACAACTTGTAGCACTCACCGGCAAAGCAGGTACCGGTAAAACTTTGCTTGCACTTGCTGCTGCCATGCATCAACGAAAAAATTATAAGCAAATATTTCTTGCCCGGCCGATTGTACCTCTTGCTAACAGAGATCTCGGATACCTGCCAGGTGATGTCCAGGAAAAGCTTGACCCCTATATGCAACCATTGCATGATAATCTTACGGTGATCAAACACAAGTTTAACCAGAACAGCAATGAATATCAGAGAATAGAAGAAATGTTAAAGGAGGAGAAGCTATTGATAACCCCCCTGGCATACATTAGGGGTAGAAGTTTGTCAAAAATATTTTTTATTGTTGACGAAGCCCAGAACCTTACACCACATGAAGTCAAAACCATTATTACCAGAGCAGGAGAAGGAACAAAGCTGGTCTTCACCGGAGATATAGAGCAAATTGACTCCCCTTACCTCGATACAGGATCCAATGGACTTACATATCTCACCGACAAAATGCGCGGGCAGGAAATTTTTGCACATGTAAATCTTGTAAAAGGAGAAAGAAGCTTCCTTGCTGAATTAGCCAGTAAACTTTTATAAATTTGCACAAAAAAAGGGAATATTGATATGGGAAAAAAAATATTTATAGTAAGACATAGTAAATCTGACTGGAGTGCTCCTGACATACCTGATATTGACCGGTCACTTAAACCACGGGGTGTTCGGGATGCTTACAAAATGGCTGAATTGTTAAAACAAAAAAAAGAACAGGCAGATTTTATTATTTCCAGTCCTGCCACCAGAGCCATACACACTGCAATCATCTTTTCAAGGATTTTACAAATTCCTGAAAAAAACATTTTAATTGAATATGAATTATATATGGCTGATTCTGAATCGATAAAAAAATACTGCCATAAAATATCAGATGATTATAATAAAGTTATGATCTTCGGACATAACCCCGGACTTACAACTTTTACAAATAAATTTACACCCGGTGAAATTAACAATGTACCAACCTCCGGTCTTGTAATTCTTGATTTTGATTGTAACTCATGGAAGGATATTGATCCGGGAGTTTTGGAGAACCATTTCTTCGACTATCCTAAAAAACACAGGATATTGAGGTAATATTCTCCGGGAACTCGAACAAAAAGAAGATTACCTGATAAATGAGAAACAACTAATATGTTATGGCTTGCGGGTTACGAATTCACGAGTTGTGAATTTTATAATGAACCATGAAAAGAAAAAATATCGCATATTTTACTCTTGGATGTAAACTTAACTTTTCAGAAACATCATATATTGCAAAAAAACTTGAAGAAGAAGGTTACAAACAGGTATCGTTTAATCAAACAGCTGATTATTATGTAATACATACTTGTACTGTAACACATGCTGCTGATCGTAAAAGCAGACAATTAATCCGAAAGATCAGCAGAAAGAATCCCGAAGCGGTTATTGTTGCTATGGGTTGTTATGCCCAGGTAAAACCTGAAGAACTTACTTCTATCGGGGTAGTTGATATAATACTTGGTACTGCTGAAAAATTTAATCTTGGAAATTACCTTAAGAACTATAAAAAAGGGCAACCCCACATTATCAGTATAAGCCCGGTAGAAAAAGCTAATTCGTTTAATCCGGCTTATTCGGGATCAGATCGAACCAGGTCTTTTTTGAAGATCCAGGATGGTTGTGACTATACCTGCACCTATTGCACCATACCTCTTGCACGTGGTAAAAGCAGAAGTCCTTATATTAAAGATATTGTATCGCAGGCAAAAAATATTGCCGGTAAAGGAGTAAAGGAAATTATACTTACAGGTGTGAATATCGGTGATTTTGGCAAATTAACAGATGAATCATTCCTTGATCTGCTGAAAGAACTTGACAAAGTTCAGGGTATAAACCGATTCAGGATTTCATCGATCGAACCCGATTTACTGGAAGATGATATTATAAATTTCGTAACCCGGTCAAACCGGATTGCCCCCCATTTCCACATACCGTTGCAATCAGGATCTGACAGGATACTTAAGTTGATGCAAAGAAGATATACCACTGATCTATTCCAAAAACGCATTTCTTCAATAAGAAAAACACTTCCTGAAGCAGGTATCGGAATCGATATAATCACAGGGTTCCCCGGCGAAACAGATTTTGATTTTACTCAAACATACGAATTTCTGGATCAACTGGATATTTTTTACCTTCATGTTTTCACCTATTCTGACAGAATTAATACAAAAGCGGCGATTATGAAAGACAAAGTTGATCCGGCTATAAAAGAAAAAAGGAGTAAACTGCTACATAAATTATCTGAAAAGAAAAGAATAGCATTTTATAGTAACCAACCGGGAAAAATTGCCAGTGCATTATTTGAAGCTAAAAAGTACAACGGGCGTATGTCGGGTTATACCGGAAATTATATTAAGGTTGAAAAGCCATTCGATATTGATGATATTGGTTCGGTACTAAAAGTCAGATTGCTGGATATAAATGAAAATGGTAATGTTAATGTAGAAGTTATTGAATAATTAACCTAAAGAGCAGAGAGCAAAGAGCGGAGAGCAGAGGAGAGTTAAAAAGTAAGGAGTATAGGTGAAAAAAAGTAAGATATCAGAAAATAAACTATAAATCTATATTATGGATATTGAAATGATTTGCAAAGAGACTTGCAAGATTGCCAGAAAGGCAGGTGAATTTATTCGTGGTGAAAGCTCGAAATTTTTTTCCGGGGATATTGAAACGAAAGGAAAGCATGATTATGTCACTTATGTTGACAGGAATGCTGAAAAGAAAATTGTAAGTAACCTTGAAAAATTATTACCAGGTGCCGGTTTTATCGCAGAAGAAGGTACTATTAAAAAGCGAGGAAAAACCTATAATTGGATTGTTGATCCACTTGATGGCACTACCAATTTTATTCATGGCCTTCCGCCCTATTCTGTTAGCATAGCCCTGATGGATAAAAAAGAAATAATTCTTGGTGTGATATATGAAATTGGCTTTGATGAATGTTTCTTCACATGGAAAGATTGTCCGGCTTATTTAAACGGTGAAGAAATTAGTGTTAGCAAAATAGCGAAAGTAACTGACTCGTTGCTGGCAACAGGTTTCCCTTTTTCGAATTATGACCGTTTTGATCAATTCATTGAGTCGTTAAAATATTTTATGAGGAATTCGCACGGGGTAAGACGTATGGGATCTGCAGCAGTAGATCTGGCATACACTGCCTGCGGACGTTTTGATGCTTTCTGGGAATATAACCTTAATGCATGGGACATTGCTGCCGGTATAATAATTCTGCAAAATGCAGGAGGAAAAGTCTCTGATTTTTCAGGTGGAAATAATTTTCTCTTCGGAAAGGAAATTGTTGCAGGAAATCCTTATCTTTTTGAAGAATTTCTAAAGCATGTCAGTAAATTTATGTCTGAACAATAAAATTAGATAATAAGAGCCCGTCTATAAAGTCCGAAAGTTTAAATACAAAATAAAAATCACAAAAAACAAGTACCAAATAACAAATAAATATCAAATCCCAATATTCAAAAAAAAGAAAATAAAAAGAAGAAAAAATGATGTGTTGGTAAATTCTGTTTTTAATTTTTATTTGTTTGTTATTTGGATATTATTTACTCACAAAATAATTAATTTTAAAGGTGTTCGTGAGATCACTTCGTTAAGTTGTTATTTGTTATTTGCTATTTGTTATTTACCATTTGCCTGCCCCGTAGGAAAGCATGACTGTACGGGGGGTCTTTAATTCAAAATTTGTTTGTCTTTATGAATAGACACTAATTAAGTATGTCAGCTATACTTTTCTATATTGCTTATGGGTTTTTATGGTTATTAACCCTGCTTCCTATGCCTGTCTTATACCTGAAATCTGACTTCCTGCATTTTATTATATTTCATATTATAGGATACCGAAAGAAAGTAGTTTATAGAAACCTTCAAAACGCTTTCCCGGATAAGGATAAGGACGAAATAGACAAAATAGCCCGTAAGTTTTACAAGCATTTTTGTGATGTTATATTTGAAACACTTAAAGAATTACATATGTCTGAAGCAGAAATGATGAAAAGGGTCAGGTACATTAATTCTGAATTAATAAATAAATATTTCAGCCAAAAAAGAAGTATTATAGCCGTTGTCGCACATTACTGCAACTGGGAATGGCTTACAGGTTTCTCTCTTCAGACACCATATCACGGAGCATCACTATTTAAACCGCTGAATAACAGGCAATTTAACAAAGTATTTGGTAATATGCGCAGCAAATTCGGAACGGAGATGATTCCGATGAAACAGGCACTCCGTTCTCTTATAAAGAATAAGCGTGAAAACAGACTAACAATTAACTGCTACATTTCTGATCAAAGCCCGGTAAGAGAAGAATTGGATTACTTCACCCGTTTTCTTAACCAGGACACTGCGGTTTTTATGGGCATTGAAAAAATAGCTATAAAATTCAATCTCCCTGTAGTATATTTCAAAATGAAAAAAATTAAACGTGGTTATTATGAGGTTGAAATAATAAACATAGCTGAAAAACCTAAAGAAACAGTGCCAACTGAAATAACCGAAAAGCATGTGAGATTACTGGAGGAAACAATTTTGGAAGAACCGGCTTTCTGGTTGTGGTCGCATCGCAGGTGGAAGTTTAAACCTTCTGATAGAATTAAATCAGTCTGAAAATAGATATAAAAAATCTTTGTATATTAAACGTATGAATGCATTAGGATTTTACCTGCTTTATCCCCTTATCTGGACCTTAACTCTTCTTCCTTTAAGGATTCAGTATTTACTCTCTGATTTGCTTTTTGTTCTTAATTATCTTTTTATTGGTTACCGAAGAAAAGTAATCTATTTAAATCTCAGAAATTCTTTCCCTGAAAAATCAAATAAAAATATCAGAACAATTGCACGAAAGTTCTACAGACATTTTTTCGACCAGATAATTGAATCAATTGCCCTGATACATATGAGTCCTAAAAGAATTCTCAAGCATATGAGGTTTAAAAATCCCGAAGTTATTGAGGATCTTTACAAAAAAAACAAGGGTGTAATTTTGGTATCAGGTCATTATGGCAACTGGGAATGGATTATTTCCTTACAAATGCTTGTAAGCCACAAAACTCTGGCTATATACAAACAGATGAATAATAAATACTTTGACAGGATGTACATTAAAATAAGAAGCCGTTATGGTATGACACCGGTGCCAATGAACAGCATACTAAGAGAATTAATTAACAGAGAACAAAAAAACGAACTTACTCTCACCTATTCGCTTGGTGATCAAAGACCATTATTTCGTCATATTCAGTATTGGACCCGGTTCCTTAATCAGGATACGCCTGTCTATATCGGAACAGAAAAAATTGCCAGAAAAAAGGATCTCTCCGTAGTTTTCTTGAAAATGCAGAAAATCAGACGGGGAATTTATGAAACTGAATTTATACCCCTGTTTGTAAATTCGCGGGAAACGAAAGAACATGAGATAACTGATAAATATTTGAGTATATTGGAAAAAACAATTATTGAGAGGCCTGAACTCTGGCTCTGGACACATAAAAGATGGAAACATATAAAACCTGACAATGTATAAAATAGCCATTGTAATATTAAACTGGAACGGGCGAGAATTCCTTGAAAGATTTCTGCCGGGTGTAGTCAGGCATTCATCTTCTCCCGGTATGAAAATAATTGTTGCTGATAACGGATCATCGGATGATTCTCTTGAATTTATCAGAAATAAGTTTAAAAAAATCGAAATCATTGAACTCGACAAAAATTATGGATTTGCCGGTGGTTATAACAAAGCATTTGAAAGAATAAATTCAGAGTATTATATCCTGCTTAATTCTGATGTTGCAGTTTCTGAAAATTGGATTGAACCGATAATAAAAAAAATGGATGACGATCCGGTTGTTGCAGCAGCTATGCCCAAAATTATATCATACCATGACAGATCAAAATTTGAGTATGCAGGAGCTGCCGGTGGCTTTATCGATAAATGGGGTTACCCTTTCTGCAGAGGCAGAATATTGAACAATATTGAACCGGATAACAACCAGTATAATGACTCTATAGAAATATTCTGGGCTAGCGGTGCCTGTTTGTTTATCAAGTCAAAAATATTTCATGATGCCGGCGGATTTGATGATGATTTTTTTGCACATATGGAAGAAATCGATATGTGCTGGAGAATTAAAAACCTTGGATATAAAATTTATTGCTATCCCTGTTCACAAATCTATCATATTGGCGGTGGAACCCTGCCTAATGAAACACCTTCAAAACTATTTCTTAATTTCAGGAACAGTTTATGGGTTCTTTTGAAAAATCTTCCGGCGAAAAAACTTTATCAGGTTCTGTTAATTCGTAAAATACTTGATGGTTTAGCAGCAATGAAGTTTTATTTGACGTTAGACTGGAGAAAAGGAAATGCTGTTTTCAAAGCCCACTTGAGTTACTACAAACATTTCAGAAAAATGAAACAAAAAAGAAAAAGCGCAGATTTCAATAAAAAAAATCTACCATCATCTGTTTACAAAAAAAGTATTCTGATTTCCTATTTCCTGAAAAAGAAAAAAACATTTAATGAATTGGATTGGCAGTAACTAATCCGTCGGCCCGTCCCTGCCCGTCCGGTCAGGCGGGCGGGCAGTCCACTTCCTTATCTTCGTCCATCACAACTTCAGTGAAGGTGGATTTTCTTAGCGAACTTTGCGTGAACTCTTTAAGAGCTAATAGCCCTGAAAGTTACAAATAGTTAATTATTTTCTCCAGTTTCATCCCCCTTGATCCTTTTAACAAAATATATGATGACTTTATCGGATTCTTATCAAGCCACTTAACAAAACTGTCAACATCAATAAAGGCAGGAATTTGCAATGTTTGATTAACGGTAGAAAAAGTCTTACCTATTAGAAAAATTCTGCTGAATGATTTGTCACTTACATATTTGATCAATTTAAGATGTTCCTTTTCAGTGTTTTCTCCCAGTTCAAACATATCACCCAGAATAAGCACCTTTTTTACACTATTCATCAATAAAAAATCATCAATTACCAGTTTCATACTCGTCGGGTTGGCATTATAAGCATCACATATTAAGGTGTTTACGGCTGTGTTGACAATTTGCGATCTGTTATCATTAGGTTTGAAGCTCTCAACTGTATCTATAATCGTATTAATTTCCACATTGAAATATGAACCAATACGTATTGCAGCCAGCACATTTTCAAAGTTATATGCCCCAAACATATTTGTTTTCAGAGCTAATGAATTACTATCAATCAGCACTTTCAGTTCCAGGGTTGGAACAGAACTTATTACTATTCCCGAGTAATTTCCTGATTTCCCACCATACGATATTTTTTCACAGCCTATTTCAGACAGATGGTCTGCTAATATGTTGTTTCCCTTGTTAAAAAATATTGTACCACCTTTTTTATCAAGATATTCATAAAGCTCAGTCTTTGTTCTGACTATTGTTTCAATATTCCCAAATCCCTCCAGGTGTGCTGTCCCAATATTGGTAATCATTCCATGTGTTGGTAACGCGAGCTCACAAAGTTTAGCTATTTCACCACGGTGATTAGCTCCCATTTCAATAATTGCAATTTCAGTATTATCTTTAATATTAAGTAGAGAAAGAGGGACACCAATATGATTATTCAAATTTCCAAATGTTGAAACAACATGATGTCTTTTTATCAAAATACTATTAATCAACGCCTTAGTTGTGGTCTTACCGTTTGTACCTGTAATGGCGATCACCGGAATATTAAAATGCATCCGATGAAACAGGGCAAGTTGCTGCAACGATGACAATACATCATCAACAAGGATATATCTTTCATCAGTAACATACTTTTGTTCATCAACAACTGCATAAGAACTTCCTTGTTTAAGTGCTTGTGCTGCAAATTGATTTCCGTTAAAAGACTCTCCTTTAAGAGCAAAAAAGATTGATCCTTTGGATACATTCCTGGAATCGGTAGAAATTTCCGGATTCCTGATAAAAATTCTGTATAGAGTATCTATTTTCATTACTTATGAAAAAACCCCATTATGACAATAATGAGGTTTTTTTATTTTTGGAATTAATTTCCTGTTAGAATCCACCCGGACTACCGACACGTGTCATAGCACAACGGAATCCGAGATCATTCCTGGCACTTTCCTGGTTTAAATATCTTCTTGTGCCGGGACTGAGCCAGTAGGCCCTGTCTCTCCACGAACCGCCTTTAAACACACGTGCATCGTTACTTACAAGTGAGTTATAATCTTCCTTCAACTGGGAATACATAACCACACTTTCATCAGCAGAAGATTCATCTGCCCAGCTCGACCCGGGCACTATCATAGATTGAAAGTCACCATCTTTATAATCACGATAATCAGCTTTCTGATAATTATATCTTCCTGCCGCTTCTTCAGGAGTAACGTTTCTATACTGGATCCGTCCCAGGCTGTCTTTAGTAGCAAGGTTACCATCCGGATCAGTCACCCTGGTTTGAAACACATTTCCTCTAAGGGGATTAAATGCACTTACATCCTGTGGTGATAGTGCTCTGTAAACATCATATACCCATTCATTTACGTTCCCTGCCATACAATAAAGACCATAATCATTGGGCCAGAATGATCCGACTGGTGCAGTAACACTGGCATTATCATTAAGATTTCCGGCAACCCCCATTAAATCACCTTTCCCCCTGGTAAAGTTTGCCATAAACCTGCCTCTGTTTCTGTTGTCAGCATTTCTAATATTATGTCCATCCCATGGATACATCCTTCGTTCATAAATCCTTTCTTCATACGTATTACCCATAAGTGCCAGGGCTGCAAATTCCCATTCTGCTTCAGAAGGCAACCTGTATCTAGGAAGTAACATTCCATCTTCCATTTTCACCCTTCGTTCCTCCTTATTTGGGTCAAGACTTGGAAGATTCTGATTTACAAGCCCTTCGTATTGACCTGCCAGGTATGCTTCAGTATTAAAATTATTTTCATCCTGCTGATTAGGATCAGGGTTAAGAATTCCATAGTTAATCATAGTCATTTCATTTACCCTGTCAGTTCTCCAGGCACAAAAATCATTAGCCTGAAGCCATGTAACGCCTACAACAGGATAATCATTATACGAGGGGTGACGGAAGTAATATTCAACATAAGGCTCATTATAAGCCAGTGGATCCCGCCAGACCAAAGTATCCGGAAGAGCTTTTTGATGAACTTCAGGATAGCTTACATAAACTCTGCTCAACCAGTAAAGATATTCCCTGTAATCAACATTAGCAACTTCAGTTTCATCCATGTAAAATGATGAAACGGTAACCCTTCTTGGAATATTATTCCATTCGTACAAAACATCCTGCTCTGTCCTTCCCATAGTGAAAGTTCCCCCCTCAATAAAAACAAGACCTGGTCCTGTTTCTTGTTCATATCCGCTAATAACCTCAAAACCACCAAGATCAGGGTCATTATAATTCCAGCCGGTAGTTGGAGAAACATTGCCACTACGACCGCCGCCGCCACTGAACAAACTGCATGAACTGAGAAATGCCATTGCCAATAAAACAGTGGGTAAGATTTTGAATTTTACCTTCATAACTGAATAATTTATACATTGAATACAATCCAAATATAATAAAAATTAAAATAATCCTAATTATTTTTTTGGTATAACTAAAATTTTGAGAAATTTATTGCTTTAACATTTCGATTTTTTTTATCCCCCGATAAATAAACTGACAAAGAAAATTCATGAGCTCCGGTAACAGGCATCGGCAAATCCGTTCTCCAGGGTGCAAAATCATAACAGTAGGATATTCCCAAACCGGAAATTTCCATTGCTAAACCTAAAGTCAATAAATTCATTGTAACATCCAAATCGTGACTGATCCATGTACCTATGTGAATATAATCATAACCAACTGTAAATCCATACTTTATAATTTCTGACTTCTGCTGGCTTCTAAAAAAAATTCCCGGTGATATATAAAACCCATCAGCAGTGGAACCGGAAAACCGGAAAGAATTTCTAATAAAAAGACTCCATTTCCGTGAAAGTTGTGATTTGTACGAATCGGATAAAGAAATAATTGGTTTGGCAAGATGATTAATTGATATTCCGGCAATCATATCTTTGTAATTAGCCAGAAAACCAACGCTGAAATCAGGATATAATTTATTATTGCTTGCTATTACTTCACTGGTTGGATTAATAACCCCTCCAACAGGATCAATCATATCAGGAAAAATAAGATTATTCACCGATCTGCTCCATTGATTTAATGAAGCCTGAAACCCGGTAAGTATAAATATATCCTTGCTAGCTTGAAGATGATATGAGTAAATTAGTGCAGCAGACGACCACCTGAATGTATTCCCACCTTGAGAATCGTTAATTATTTGCACACCTACACCTCCATGAACAAATTCAACCGGCTGATCAAAAAATGCTCCTGTAGTAATATAAGCGGAACTTAATCCCGGCCATTGGTTCCTGTATATAGCCGATACTCGCCCTCGCCCTCCTGTACCTGCAAAAGCGGGATTTAATCTTAACAAACCCGGGTAAATCTGAGAAAACTCAGGATCCTGACTCATACCCAATAATGATATGAAAATTAAAAGAATTATACTGATCCGTTGTTTATTAAACATTGAAAACATTTTATATTGATAACAAAACTATGTTCTTATAAACGTCTGCAATATAAAACTATTATTTTTCGTTATTTTTTTTACATATTTTACTCTTTTTAGCAATAAATCCGTGAAAATTTCTTTTTGAACAAGATATGCACAGAAGCCGACATAAAAAGGAGATCGTACTACTATTAATGTTCTTCCTGCTAAAATTACAAGCCGGTTCCCAGGGAATCTTTATTGGTTTTCATGTACCGTGGCATGATGTGATATGTCTTGAGAAACTACCTGTGAATTATAACACACATAATAAAAATACTTATTATCTGACTTTTGACGGTGCAACTTTCCCTGACCAACAAACAATGTTCCCTCATTACGAGAAAAGTATAACTGACAATGAGAACATAGACGAGTCCGGTATCAGGCTTCATATACTGAAAACTGAACCTGTCCCTCCTGAAGCTCTTAAGAAAATAGGTAATCTGGAACAATTACCGGTTAGTTTTCAAATAAACTATTATAATTATAAACAACGTAAAAAACAGATTAATCACTTCGATCTGATTCCGTTAAGGATAAATCCGGCTTCCGGGAAAGTTGAAAAACTGATTGATTTTGTACTTGAAATTGTTAAAACACCCGGAATAAGTAAAAGTATCGCGAAAAAAGGTGTAAAATATTCAAACCAATCAGTTTTAAATTCAGGAAAGTGGGTTAAGCTAAAAATCAATAAAGATGGTATTTATAAGCTCACATATGAAAACCTGCTTGAAATGGGAATTTCCGACCCTTCTGATCCCAGAATATTCGGGAGTGGTGGAATGCTCCCTGAAGAAAACAGTATAAAAACGCCGGATGATATTCAGGAAAATGCCATTTGGATGAACAGTGGTGATGATCAGAAATTTG
>DAOVLD010000157.1 GCA_030631445.1 Bacteroidota bacterium | reverse complement strand
TTCAATATCTTCAGATCGCAGTACCAGATGACCATTTTTCTCCTCCACCTTTGCTGTACGACCTCTGATAATATCTATCCCTTCTCTCTTGATCCTTTCATAGAACTCCTCGTATCCCTTTCCAAATGCCCGCATATCGATGTAATACTCACTAACTTCAGCATCAGGCAATTTTTCTTTAACAAGATGTGCCATTTTCAGAGAATACATACAACATACACGTGAGCAATAAGGATTATGATTTTCATCCCGGCTTCCAACACAATGTATAAGAGCAATTTTTTCCGGGCTATCGCTATTAGCTTCAAATATCCTGTTTCCCTTTTTATCCTGGCTACTGAATACAATGTTTCCACCGGTAGGACCCGCAGCGTTAAGCAAGCGCTCAAACTCAAGGGAAGTAAGCACATTTGGGTACTTTCCATAACCAAACCTCTCAGCTTTTTCAGCATCAAAGATCTTGAATCCGGTTGCAACAACAATATTACCCACTTTCAATTCAATAGTTTCATCCTTATCATCCAGATAAATACATTCAACCGGGCATATTTTTGCACAAACACCACATTTACCTTTCTGTACATATGTACAATTGTCTCCATCAAGAATATATTTATTCGGCACAGCCTGGGGGAAAGGAATATATATTGCTTTTCGCATAGCAGTTCCCGCATCAAATTCACTTGGAACTTTTACAGGGCATTTCTCAGTACAATCGCCACAGCCGATACAGGTAGCCAGGTCGACTCGCCTGGTTTTTTTTAACACCTTAACTGTATAATCGCCCGCTTCACCTGACAGATCAAAAACCTCACTGTAGGTAAGCAATTTGATGTTTGGATGTTGCCCGACTTCTACCATTTTTGGTGTTAGAATACAAGCTGCACAATCAAGTGTGGGGAATGTTTTATCAAACATTGCCATATGACCGCCGATAGTTCCTGTCTTTTCAACTAACGTTACGTTTATGCCTGCATTTGCAATTTCAAGCGAAGCCTGGATACCTGCAATACCACCCCCAATAACCATGGTTGCTTTATTAACCGGATTCCCGGGAGGGTCTGAAGCAAGTTCAAAAGGCACATCCTTAACAGCACAAAGAATTTTTGCTTTGAAGACAGATAACAGATCTCCATCGCTCAACATTGTACCATTTACCGATACCAGGGTAAGATCTTCCGGGTTTATTCCTGCATCAGCCATAGAAGCAGAAACAAATGATTTTAAACCACCCGGACTTTCCCCGGCAATAATTATTTTTTCCACCCCGCTCTCTTTAATCATAACCGAAAGACCATTTTTGTCTTTCATGGGAAGGTCTGTGGCAAACCAGACCTCTTTTACTTCAGGAAACTCACCGGCAAACTGTTCAAGTTTTTCAAGACCGGAATTCATTCTTTCCTGAAAAATAACTGCCCTGGAATTTTGTTTTACCATTATAAAAATTCAGTTAAGTATGATTAGGAGTATTTATGTTAAATTAATCACAATAAAAGTATATTATATAATATCTATTAACAACACTTAATACACAAATATGATGTATAACATATTTTAATTATATTCTATTCTATTGTTTTTCTTGCTTTTATGTCTTATTTTTATTCTTTAAAAATAGAGTAGATTCATTTGTTTTGTTTATTTTTTTTCGTTATTTTGTGAAATAAGTAACATAAAATGTATTTAAGAAGTAATATCACACGACTTTTACAATATCGTAGTTGCCTGGCAAAATTCCAGGAACTGGGATTTAAAACTATCTATTCATATAATCTCGGAAAACATATAGGTGTTAGTGCAGAGCAAATCAGGAAAGATTTCTCAAAATTTAATATACGAGGGCACAAAAAAGCTGGCTATAATATTGAAGAATTAATTACCACTATAAATGAAATTTTCAAAAAGAGCTCGCCTCAAAACGTATTACTTATAGGATATGGCAATTTAGGACAGTCTCTAATGAAATACAAGGGTTTCTCAAGAAGCATGTTTCATATTATAGCTGCTATTGATATTGATCCATCAAAACATAAAAGAAAAACTTTAGTACCTGTTTTTCCTCCCGAGAAAGCTCCTGAAATTATTAAGAAACACAAAATTACAATCGGTATTATTGCGGTCCCTGATATTGCTGCCCAGGAAGTATGCAATCTGCTTGTAAAAGCAGGGATCAAAGGGATACTGAATTTCAGCAGCCTTGTATTAAAAGCTCCTGAAGATGTTCAAATCAACAATATCAATCTCGGAAATGAACTGGAGGCTATATTTTATCACATACAATTGAAGCAGAAAAATATCTGATTTATCAGTCTCTCTCCTGAAGCCACCGGATCCACTGCTCCATTCCCTCTTCTGTTTTTACCGAAAGTTCCACCCAACTCAACTTCAAATGCTCCTGGCAAAGAATATTTATGAATAAGTAAATTATGAATAATTTTTTCACTACTATCCGGTTATAAGTCGAACAGTTTCAATTTCAGCCGTCAGTCTCGTAGAGACTTATTGATAATAGGCAGCCACTTCAGTGACTGTATTAACATGTACATGCCAGACAGCCTGTAGGGCTAGAATGGCACTATAACAAATATTTTTCTTCGAATTCAATTCCTCTGGTTTTCTGTATCAGGCATTGAAATGTCTGCCTGTTTTCATTCTATCCCTCTGGGATGAATAATAATTGTTAATCTTTGTATCAGGCATTGAAATGCCTGCCTATTATCTTTCAGTCCGCTAGGCGGACGAAGAAAGAGTATTTTATATAAAAATTTTGATTTCAAATCGAAAAATTTATCAAAGAACTTCTAACGCTTATATATTCAGTCTTCTTGAACTTATATATATTTGTTAACCGGACAGAAGTGATAATTTTTTCATAAGTGAATTATTTATGAATTGACAAATTAATTTACAACAAACCGACCGGGAAAAGTTTTCCTCTTAAATGATACTATTCTGTAAAAATAGATGCCGGGTAAAAAATCCTTTTTATAAATATAAATTTGTTTTTTACCTTTAATATCTATTTGTTTAATTATAGCTCCGTGAATACAATATATCCGTACAAAATCAGAACCTGTTATGTCTCCAAAATCAAGAATACTAATGTCAGTAACAGGATTTGGAAAAACTTTTGTTTTTTTTTCGAGAGATTCGTTTTTTCTTATACCTACACTAAGATAAAAGCAACTATCATAATTGGGATTTAAATATATAAGAGTATCGTTTTGTTTAAAACAAATTAATTCGTTAGAAAAACCCCCAGCAGGCAGGTCTCCTGAATAAAATAATAATCCCTGGATATTACCTATTCCTTCAATCCATTGACACCAGGAGTAATTTTCAAAATGAATTCTTTTTCTGTATTTATTATTAAGTAATACTGAATCAATTAAGGTAACAACTAAATAATCATTAATTGTAAAATTTCCATTTCTTATTGTATCTCCGACATTAACTGAAAAATCATAAAGTAATACTTCACCGTAATTATTTGTATCTGTAAAATAACAGGATTCAAAAACATTTATGCCTTTATAATATATTCGTTTTGTGCTGTCCTCTCTGATACCACCAATATATGTTGCATTCTCTTCAATAAAGATTGTATCACTAAAAGAATACAGTTTGTGATATCTTACGGAATTTATAATTGTATCCTGGTTGAGTAAACCATAAATATGATATGAGGAATATCCTTCATATTCAGGTGGGTTAAATCTTTCACTCCATACCGCATTGGAATCAGGAAAAGGAAAATAAGTTTGAGCATAATCTCTACTGAAGATGAAAAAAAGAAGAATAAAAATAAGATACCTTTTCATTTTTATTTTTATCAATTAGCATATAAAGTAAAAATATTTCAGTATCAATTTCTTTTCAATCAGTAATTAACGTGTACATATACATTCCCGGCTGCAGCGAATTGCCTTGTATGGTTATACTTGCATCACCTCTCTGACCAATCAATCTCTCTCCTGAAGCCACTGTATCCACTGCTCCATTCCCTCTTCTGTTTTTGCTGAAAGTTCAAAAAAATTCAGATCGGGATTTACTTTACAGGCGTACTCCTTAAATTTCTCAATATCAAAATCAACATACGGCAACAGATCTGTTTTGTTTATTACACAGATCTCTGATGATTGAAACATACCGGGATACTTAATAGGTTTGTCCTCCCCTTCAGTAACGCTAACAATCACAACCCTCTGAGATTCACCAAGGTCAAACATAGCCGGGCACACCAGATTTCCAATGTTCTCTATCAGAAGAATGGAATCATCTTTTATCTCGAGCGACTTTACCGCTTTGTTTATCATATCGGCATCAAGATGGCAACCAGCTCCGGTATTAATCTGGATAACCGGAGCACCTGCCTTTTCTATCCGGTTGGCATCAAGCATGGTTTGCTGATCACCCTCAATTATATAAAGAGAACCTTTATCTTTCAATATCCTGATAGTTTTCTCAAGCAGACTGGTCTTGCCTGAGCCGGGGGAACTAACAAGGTTAACAGCAAATATATTTTTTGCTTCGAAATATCCCCTGTTCCGCTCAGCTAGCAGATCGTTCTTCTGAAGAACATTCTGTTCAATTATAATTTCACGACTTCCGGAATGGTCATGATCATGATGATTATGGTTATGATCACCATGGGGATGGCTATGGGTTATACCTCCATGGGAATGAGTATGTTCTTCTTTTTCACCGGGTTTTCTAAAAGTAACATTTTCACCGGGTTGTCCGCATCCGCAAGTATCACACATATTTTTCGCTTTTTAGTATCAATATAAATTTGTCGCAAAATTAACTAAAACTGTTTCGCGAATTTATTAAAAACAATTTTTTAAGCAGTTTTTACTTATGATTTATTCGACTGTAATTGATTTCAGTTGTATTTCTTTCCCCTGAAGAATTTCTTTACCAAACCCCATACATTTTGGGCATGGACCGAAATAATCATCCACACTATAAACATGTCCACATTCCCTGCACTTAGCTTTAGCCTTTATTTTATTTATCTTCCATACTGCTTTTGAGCATATGGAATCTTTCACTGCTACTTCTAGAGCAAACTCAAGTGCATCAATTA
>DAOVLD010000003.1 GCA_030631445.1 Bacteroidota bacterium | reverse complement strand
GTTTCTCCTGACCGGTGACTAATAACAGAAGTAAATGAATTTGCAGTTGCCATATTTACTGCATTGATAGTTTCGGTTAAAGTCCCTATCTGATTTACCTTAATAAGGATTGAATTAGCAGCTTTTTCTTCAACTCCTCTGGCCAGGCGTTTCACATTAGTAACAAACAGATCATCACCAACGATCTGAATTTTATCTCCAATTGCACCAGTTAATTTTCTGAATCCATCCCAATCATCTTCATGCAGACCATCCTCAATAGAAATAATCGGATATTTCTTAGCCCAGGTTTTCCAGTATTCAACTAACTCATCGGTTGATTTGTCCTCACCGGTTGAATCAAAATGATACATTTTCTTTTCAGCATTGAAGAATTCAGACGCTGCAGGATCAAGGGCTATCCAAATATCTTCACCAGGTTTATAACCTGCTTCTTCAATACCTTTTAAAACCATTTCAATAGCTTCCTCGTTCGATCCCAGGTTAGGAGCAAATCCTCCTTCATCACCAACATTCGTTGAATGACCATTTTTCTTTAGTACAGATTTTAAATTATGAAATACTTCCGACCCCATACGAAGAGCCTCGCTAAAAGATTCTGCTCCCAGTGGCATGACCATAAATTCCTGGATATCAATTTTATTATCAGCATGAGAACCACCATTAAGGATATTCATCATAGGTACCGGGAGCGTATTCGCATTTACTCCGCCAATATATTTAAAGAGTGGCAGTCCTGATTCCAGAGCGGCAGTTTTTGCAACAGCCATTGACACGCCAATTATGGCATTAGCGCCAAGATTTGATTTATTCTCAGTTCCATCAATCTGTATCATAGCTGTATCAATAATGTTTTGATCAGCAACATCAAACCCTATCAATTCTTCACGGAGAACAGTATTAATATTGTTTACTGCCTTCAAAACACCTTTACCCATATAACGACCTTTATCTCCATCCCGTAATTCAACCGCTTCATGAACACCTGTAGATGCTCCGGAAGGGACTGCTGCTCTACCCATAAAACCTGTGTCAGAATATACATCCACCTCAACAGTTGGATTTCCACGAGAATCAAGAATTTGCCGTGCAATAATTTCAGTTATTAGCCCCATAGCTTTGGTATTTTATAAAATATCATTTTCGCTTTTCTTCTCCACTTTTACATCTTCTGTTTCTTCAGCTTTCAGGTTTTCTTCAGTTTTGACTTTTTCCGGTTCTTTTTCTTCCTTCCCTGCCTCTTCATTATTATCGTCCGGTTCTGTTTTCAATTCCTTATCTTCAACAATTTGAGTTTCAGGCATTTCTTTAGGGATTTCACTACCTCCTTTTCCGCCTCGTCTGGTTCGCGAGCGTTTGGTTTTTTTATCTTCTTTAGCAGTTAAAAGGTTTTCATTGTAATCAACCAGCTCAATAATGCACAATTCTGCATTATCTCCAAGACGGGATCCGGTTTTTAAGATCCGTGTATATCCTCCGGGTCTCTCAGCAATTTTCGGTGAAACCTCTCTGAATAATTCTGAAACTGCATATTTATTCCTGAGATAACTGAATACTACCCTTCTTGAATGGGTAGTATCACTTTTTGATTTTGTAATTAAAGGCTCAACATAGGTTCTAAGTGCTTTTGCTTTAGCTATTGTTGTTTGTATTCTTTTATGTAGAATCAACGATGATGCCATATTTGCAAACATTGCCTCTCTGTGAGGTTTTGTTCTGCTTAAATGATTAAATCCTTTTCGATGTCGCATTTCTAAAAATTCGATTACCAGTTATTCTTTATAATTATTCCTTATCTAACTTATATTTAATTGTATCCATACCAAAATTAAGGTTCATTGACTTCAAGAGGTCTTCAAGTTCAGTAAGAGATTTTTTTCCAAAGTTTCTAAACTTTAGTAAATCATTCTTGTTATACTTAACAAGTTCTCCTAAGGATTCAACCTCTGCTGCTTTCAAGCAATTCAGAGCACGAACAGACAGGTCGAGGTCAACAAGTTTCGTTTTAAGCAATTGCCTCATGTGAAGTACTTCCTCATCAAACTCTTCATTGGCAAATTTTTCATCTGTATCTAAAGTGATCTTCTCATCAGAGAAAAGCATAAAGTGATAGATTAGTATTTTTGCTGCTTCTTTCAGTGCTTCTTTTGGAAATACAGAGCCATCTGTTTGTATTTCAAAGATAAGCTTTTCATAATCAGTCTTTTGCTCTACCCTATAGTTTTCAATGGAATATTTTACATTTATAATAGGTGTAAATATTGAATCGAGAGCAATTAGTCCATATTCCATTTCAGGTGGTGCATTTTCTTCAGCAGGCACATAACCTCTGCCTTTATTAATTGTGAACTCTATCTGAAGTGTTACGTCAGGTTCTAATCTGCAAATGACATGATCGGAATTTAGAACCTCAAAGCTATTTAAGAATTCGGAAAGATCACCTGCTTTGAATTCGCTTTTACCCGAAATATTAACCATTATCTTCTCGCTATCAATATCTTCAACCTGTTTCTTGAACCGGATTTGTTTTAGGTTGAGAACCATTTCGGTCACATCTTCCATAACACCCTTTATGGTTGAAAATTCGTGATCGATACCATCAAATTTAACAGTAGTAATTGCATACCCTTCAAGCGAAGAGAGCAGAATTCTTCTTAGGGCATTACCTACAGTAATCCCATATCCGGGTTCTAAAGGACGAAATTCGAACTTGCCAAATTTTTCGTCCGATTCAATCATTATTACTTTATCGGGCTTTTGGAATGCTAGTATGGCCATAAATTAATTCTTAAAAATATTATTTAGAGTATAATTCAACTATTAATTGTTCTTTGATATTCTCAGGAATATCTTCTCTTTCAGGCACATTTAAAAACTTACCTGCTAACTGATCCTGATCCCATTCGAGCCAGGATGAGTGAGAATATCGCACAGTCTCAAGAGAATTTAACACTACCTCAAGAGATTTTGATTTTTCACGAACACCAACAATATCACCAGCCTTAAGCAAAAATGATGGAATATTCGAAACCTTTCCATTTACAGTTATGTGTTTATGTGATATAAGTTGCCGGGCGCCGTTTCTGGTTGGTGCAATGCCTAAACGAAATACTACATTATCTAGTCTTGACTCAAGCAGTTGGAGAAGCACTTCTCCTGTAACACCCTTACTTCTTAAAGCTTTATCAAACAATTTTGCAAACTGACGTTCCAACACACCATAAGTGTATTTGGCTTTCTGTTTTTCTTTCAGCTGGATTCCGTATTCAGAAGTTTTTCTTCTTCTTTTGTTGGCCCCATGGTGTCCTGGCGGATAGTTCTTTTTCTCAAAGTACTTATCGGGTCCGTAAATAGGATCGCCAAATTTTCTTGCAATTTTCGTTTTTGGTCCGATATATCTTGCCATTTATATTTCTCTTATTTTAATTTTAAGTTTTCCTATATATATAAACTAAACTCTTCTTCTTTTTGGCGGTCTGCATCCGTTATGTGGCATAGGTGTAACATCCACAATTTCGGTTACCTCAATACCATTTGAATGTATAGTTCTTATAGCAGATTCTCTTCCGGAGCCAGGACCTTTTACAAACACCTTCACTTTTCTTAAACCATTGTCATAAGCCGTCTTGGCACATTCCTCAGCTGCCATTTGTGCTGCATAAGGGGTATTTTTCTTTGAACCTCTGAATCCCATTTTTCCTGCCGAAGCCCAGGAAATAACTTGCCCTGAGTTATTGGTTAAAGAGATAATGATATTATTAAATGAAGCGTGGATATGGGCTTGCCCGTAGGGTTCAACCTTAACCACTTTTCTTCGTGAAGTACCTTTCTTCTTAGCCATATTCTAGTCTATTTTGTAGCTTTCTTTTTATTAGCAATAGTTTTCCTTCTGCCTTTACGGGTTCTGGCATTGTTTTTTGTGCCTTGACCTCTTACAGGCATTCCTGTACGATGACGAATACCACGATAACTGCCAATATCCATTAATCGCTTAATATTCATCTGCATTTCCGAACGCAACTCTCCTTCAAGCTTGTATTCATCATTCAGAATCTTTCTTATTACATTAAGCTGGTCATCAGACCAATCCTTAACTTTTATATCCCGGTCTATTCCAGCTTTATCGAGGATTTTACCTGCATTACTTTTTCCAATACCGTAGATATAGGTTAAACCTATTTCTCCTCTTTTTTCATTTGGTAAATCAACTCCTACTATTCTTGCCATAAAAACTTATAATTAATAAATTATAATAAAAAATTATTATCCCTGTCTTTGTTTAAATCTGGGATTCTTCTTATTAATGACGTAAAGTCTTCCTTTTCTTCTAACGATTTTGCAGTCAGAACTACGCTTCTTAACAGATGCTTTTACCTTCATGGTCGATTTATTTTCTATTTATACCTGAACGTTATTCTTCCCTTTGTAAGATCATAAGGTGACATTTCAACTTTAACTTTATCCCCGGGAAGAATTTTAATATAATGCATTCGCATCTTCCCTGAAATATGAGCAGTAATAACGTGTCCGTTTTCTAATTCAACACGAAACATTGCGTTAGACAGGGCTTCAATAATTGTACCATCCTGTTCAATTGATTGTTGTTTCGCCATTACCAAATTGTTTAATTATTTAATATTTCATCGATAAACCGGAAAGTGGTTAATACATCTGCTTTCCCGTGATCGATTGCAACGGCATATTCAAAATGTGCCGATGGTTTATTGTCCATTGTCCGAATGGTCCAGCCATTTGGGTCCTGGGTAATATTTTTCATTCCCATGTTTATCATGGGTTCAATACAAATTACAAGCCCTTTTTTCAATTTAATTCCCTGGTTCCGGTTTCCATAATTGGGAACTTCCGGTTGTTCATGCAGGCTTCTTCCGAGACCATGCCCTACCATTTCCCTAACAACAGAAAAACCACCACTTTCAGCATGCTTCTGAACAGCAAAACTAATATCCCCAAGTCTATTACCATGAATTGCCTTCTCAACACCTTTCTCTAATGATTCGCGGGTATATTTAAGCAATTTTATCACTTTCTCATCTACCTCGCCAACCGGGAATGTAAAGGCCGAATCCCCGTAAAATCCATTATTAATAACTCCACAATCAATCGAAATAATATCGCCTTCAATTAATTCATATCCAGATGGTATTCCATGAACTACCTGGCTGTTAACTGAAGTGCAAAGGGTATTAGGAAAACCGTTGTATCCCTTAAATCCGGGTTCAGATCCATGGTCTCTGATATATTCCTCGGCAATTATATCAAGTTTTCGGGTTGTGACACCAGGCTTGATATATTTTGCCAACTCTGCAAGTGTTTTTGATACAAGCAGGTTATTCTCCCTAAGTATCTCAATCTCCTTGTCGGTCTTGTAATTAAACATCAAAGAACGCTTATTATATTAAAGCAGCACTACCTGTTCTACCTTTTATTCTTCCTGATTTCATTAAACCGTCATAATGACGCATTAACAGGTGACTTTCAATTTGTTGTAACGTATCCAAAACAACACCAACTAAAATAAGTAATGAAGTTCCACCATAGAATTGAGCAAATTGCCCGGACACGCCAAGATTCACAGCAAAAGCAGGAAGTATTGCAACTAATGCAAGAAAAAATGATCCCGGCAGGGTTATTCTTGACATAATCGTATCAAGAAATTCAACTGTTTTTCGTCCAGGTTTAATTCCGGGTATAAATCCCCCGTTTTTCTTCATATCCTCAGCCATTTGGTTAGGATTGATTGTAATAGCAGTATAGAAATATGTAAACAGTATGATCATAATGCCAAACGCAAAACTATACCAAAACCCATACATATTTGAAAACGCTGCTGCAAATCCTGACACCGAGTCTGAAGATGAATATCCAATAAGCATTATCGGCAACATCATTATTGCCTGAGCAAAAATAATGGGCATAACACCTGCAGCATTAACTTTTAGGGGGATATATTGTCTGACTCCTCCATATTGTTTATTTCCTATAATTCTTTTAGCATATTGAACAGGTATTCTTCTTGTCCCCTGAACAAGTAAAATTGTACCGAGTACTACAATAAAAAGGAACACAAATTCAATTAATAAGCCAACTAATCCACCCGAACCATTTACACGTGTCCCAAATTCAAATATCAGAGATGACGGGAGACGTGCGATAATACCTATCATAATAATAAGAGAGATACCATTACCAATTCCTTTATCTGTGATTTTTTCGCCAAGCCACATTACAAACATTGTTCCTGTGGTAAGGATAATCACAGATGAAACAGTAAAGAATGACCCTTTGAGCACAAATGCAGTTTCAGGAAGTTGGGCATGCAGGTTCATAAGATATGTTGGAGCCTGAAGGATTAAGATACCAACTGTAAGATACCTGGTTATCTGGTTTATCTTCCTTCTTCCGCTTTCCCCTTCCTTTTGTAATCTCTGAAAATATGGAACAGCAATTCCCATTAATTGTATCACAATCGATGCAGAAATATATGGCATAATACCAAGCGCAAAAACCGAAGCTTGTGAAAATGCTCCTCCTGAAAACATATCCAGTAATCCCATTATTCCTTCTTTTGTTTGCGCCTGCAGATTCTCAAGCTGAGAAGGATCTATACCAGGGAGGGTAACATATTTTCCTAACCGGTAAATTAATAATATACCAAGTGTGTAAAGGATCCTGTTACGAAGATCTTCAATTCTAAAAATATTCTTTATAGTACTAATCGCTTTCATTAGAAAGTTATTTTTTCAACAGTTCCTTTCCGGGATTCGATGGCTTCCTGTGCTGACTTTGAGAAAGCATGTGCTTTCACATCAAGTTTCATAGTCAACTTACCATTGCCAAGAATTTTCACCAAAGTTTTTCCGGATACCAACCCGGCTTTTACAAGTGTTTCAATATCTATTTTATCTGTCTTTATCTTTTCAGCAAGAGTCTGGATCACATCCAGATTCACACCTTTATATTCTTTCCTGGTGGGATTTGTAAACCCATATTTCGGAACCCTACGCTGCAGAGGCATTTGTCCACCTTCAAAACCGATTTTCTTTGAGTATCCCGACCTGGATTTCTGACCCTTATGTCCTCTGGTAGCAGTGCCACCTCTTCCAGACCCCTGTCCTCTTCCAATCCTTTTTGGTTTTTTTATTGATCCTTCTGCAGGTTTTAAATTACTTAAATCCATAATAATGAAACATATATATTATTCTTACAATTTTTCAACTTTCACAAGGTGAATAACTTTATTAACCATTCCCAATATTTGTGGCGTAGCTTCTACCTCAACAGAGCTTTGCATTTTTTTCAAGCCAAGTGCTTCAAGCGTTCTTTTCTGACGCTTTTCACTACCTATTTTACTTTTCACCTGTGTTACGCGAATTTTTGCCATAACTAAAATCTTTCTAATCTAACCGTTAAAAACTTTATCCATCGAAATTCCTCTTTGCCTGGCCACAGAAAATGCGTCTCTTAATTCAAGCAACGCCAGCATGGTAGCTTTAACCAGGTTGTGCGGGTTTGATGATCCTTTTGATTTCGCAAGAACATCCTTTACTCCGACACTTTCAAGCACAGCTCTCATTGCACCCCCTGCTTTAACACCTGTACCACTGGATGCAGGTTTAATAAAAACCTTTGCACCACCAAATTTTGCTAATTGCTCATGAGGAATTGTACCGTTAATAATTGGCACTTTTATAAGGTTCTTTTTTGCATCTTCAACACCCTTTGCAATGGCAGTTGTAACTTCACTGGCCTTTCCTAATCCGTATCCAACTATTCCATCTTCATTACCAACAACAACAATTGCTGAAAAACTAAAGGTACGACCACCTTTCGTAACCTTTGTAACCCTCTGGATACCAACAAGTCGGTCCTTGAGTTCAAGATCGATGGTTTTTACTTTTCTAATACTGTTCGACATAATCTTAAATTTTTAACCCGTTTTCCCGGGCTGCATCGGCTAATGATTTTACTCTCCCATGGAATAAATATACGTTCCTGTCAAAAACTACTTGCTTAATTCCCTCTTTTTTACATTTTTCCGCAATCAATTTACCAACAAATTTGGCTTGCTCGGTTTTTGTGATATTCTTTTTATCTGCAATAACTTTCTCAAGAGATGATGCTGCAAGTAAAGTTTTGCCCTGAAAATCATCAACTAACTGAACATATATCTGCTTGTTACTTCTGAATACAGACATTCTCGGTTTTTCACTCGTACCAGAAAGTTTCCCACGGATACGCATTTTAATTTTTTGCCTTCTTTCACTCTTTGTTAAAGACATAGCCTACTTAGTTTTACACTATTAAACACTTGCAGCCTTTCCGGCCTTCTTTCTAATTTGTTCACCCACAAACTTAATCCCTTTACCTTTATATGGTTCAGGAGGACGAAATGAACGAATCTTTGCAGCCACCTGTCCAATAAGCTGTTTATCATGACTTTTTAAGGTAATAACAGGATTCTTTCTCCGTTCAGTTTTAGCCTCAACTTTAACTTCCGGAGGTAATTCAATAAAAATATCATGCGAATAACCCAAATTTAGTTCCAGTCTTTGACCCTTTGATTCAGCTTTGAAACCAACACCAACCAATTCCTGTTGAATCGTATATCCTTCAGACACGCCGGTAACCATATTAAATACCAATGAACGATAGAGTCCATGCATTGCTTTATGCCGTTTCTGATCTGTGGATCTTTCCAGAACCACATGATTTTCTTCTATCTTTACCTTTATGTCTTTGTTTATTTCCTGATGCAACTCACCAAGGGGGCCTTTAACAACAATCACATTATTATTCATTGTAACTGTCACTCCCTCTGGTAATTGAATTGGTAAAATTCCTATTCTCGACATTTATTTAATCTCCTTAAACTTATTGTACGTAACATAAAACTTCACCACCAATATTCATCTTCCTTGCTGCTTTATTGGTCATTACACCCTGTGAAGTTGAAAGTATTGCTATCCCAAGACCATTAAGCACTCTGGGTAATTTGCTTGCACTTGTATACTTTCTCAAACCAGGACGGCTCACTCTCTTAAGCGATTTTATGGCTGATTTTTTGTTTTCCGGATCATATTTTAAAGCTATCTTAATAATCCCCTGAAGATCATCATCCACAAATTTATAGTTAAGAATATAGCCCGAATCAAAAAGTATTTTGGTCATATCCTTCTTAAGATTAGAAGCTGGAATTTCAACCACCTTATTATTTGCCAGTATGGCATTTCTTATTCTCGTAAGATAATCTGCTATTGGATCTGTCATTTTGTTCTTTGTTTAATTTCTTTATTCCTTTTTTCCGGTTATCTGGATAAGACAATTTACCAACTTGCTTTTTTCACTCCAGGGATCAAACCTTTATTTGCCATTTCGCGGAAAGTAATCCTGCTAATACCAAACTGTCTCATATATCCCTTCGGACGACCGGTAAGATTGCACCTGTTATGCAAACGAATTGGATTAGAATTTCGTGGTAGTAGGCTTAACCCAACATAATCACCTTCTGCTTTAAGTTTTGCCCTTTTTTCAGCATACTTATCAACAAGTTTTTTACGCTTAACTTCCCGGGCTTTCATTGATTCCTTTGCCATATGATCTATTTATTAATGTTTTTAAAAGGCATTCCGAATTCTTTTAATAGCGCTAATCCTTCTTCGTCTGTTTGAGCTGAAGACACAAATGATATCTGCAACCCCTGAATTTTATTAACTTTATCAAGATTGATTTCAGGAAAAATTATCTGTTCAGTAATTCCCAGAGTATAATTTCCATGTCCATCAAATTTGTTTTTAATACCACGAAAATCCCTTATACGAGGTATCGTAACACGGATAAGTCTTTCCAGAAATTCGTACATTCTATCCCTTCGCAAAGTCACTGTAACACCAATAGGCATATCCTTTCTGAGTTTGAAATTGGATATATCTTTTTTTGATTTGGTTTGTACAGCTTTTTGACCCGCAATAGCAGTCATTTCATCTACTCCGGTATCTATCATCTTTTTGTCGGCAACAGCTTCGCCAATTCCCTGATTGATTATAATTTTCTGCAATTTTGGGACCTGCATCACTGATTTGTATCCAAATTCCTTTTTCAATGCAGGAACTATTTCCTCATCGTATTTCTTTTTCAGTGTGAGCGTATTTTCCATTACTTAATCTCCTCCCCTGATTTTTTTGAATAACGCACCAATTTTTTTTTATCATTATATTTTCTACCAATCCGTGTTGGGTCACCACTCGAAGGGTCAATTAGCATCAGGTTTGAAATATGAACAGGGGCTTCTTTTTTCATAATCCCTCCCTGCGGATTTTGAGCATCAGGCTTTGTATGTTTAGATATTATATTAACCCCTTCAACAAGAGCGCGTTGTGTCTTGCGATTAACTTCTAAAACTCTGCCACGTTGTTCTTTTGATTCGCCTGTAATAACAACAACCGTATCTCCTTTTTTTATGTGCAATTTCTTATGCATCTGAATATGCTTTTAAAATTATAATACTTCAGGCGCTAATGATATGATCTTCATATACTTTTCACGTAGCTCCCTGGGAACCGGACCAAATATTCTTGTTCCACGAATCTCATTCAGGTTATTCAAAAGAACAACAGCATTATCATCAAAGCGAATATATGATCCGTCAGGTCTTCTTATTTCCTTTTTGGTTCTGACAACCACAGCAGTACTTACCATACCTTTTTTGGCTTCACCAGAAGGCAAAGCACTTTTAACTGTAACAATCACCTTATCACCAATAGATGCATATCTTCTACGCGTCCCACCTAGCACACGAATACAAAGAACTTCTTTTGCACCTGTATTATCTGCAACTGACAATCTGCTTTCTTGCTGTATCATAGTTATTTAACTCTTTCAATTACTTCAACTAATCGCCAGACCTTATTTTTGCTCAGTGGCCTGGTTTCCATAATCTTTACTAAGTCGCCTATATTGCACCTGTTTTCTTCATCATGAGCAACAAATTTACTTGTCTTGTTCACAAATTTACCATAAATAGGGTGTTTCATTTTTCGGTTTACAGCAACTACAATAGATTTCTCCATTTTATTACTTACCACAAGCCCTATTCTTTCTTTTCTCAGATTTCTCTTTTCCATTGAAAACTAACTGTTTAATTCCTCGTTCATTTGTCTTTGACGCAGAATAGTTTTTAATCTGGCAATAATTCTGCGACTTTCTTTTAATTTCGTAGGATTATCCAACGGAGACACGGCATGATTCATTCTTTGCCTGCCCAAAAAACTCTGTTCATTTTCTATACGTTCATTAATTTCCTTAGTGGTTAACCCTTTAATTTCAGCTGTATCCATCACTATATTATTTTTTATTCAACATAATCATTCCGTACAACAAACCTGGTTGTAACCGGCAATTTCTGTGCTGCAAGTCTGAGCGCTTCCTTTGCTATGGCTTTAGGAACACCTTCAGCCTCAATTATGATCCTTCCGGGTGATACTGGTGCAACAAATCCCTCAGGAGCACCTTTCCCTTTTCCCATTCTAACTTCAGCAGGTTTCTTAGTAATAGGTTTATCAGGAAAAATCCTTATCCATATCTGTCCTTCACGCTTCATATGACGGGTAACAGCCTGCCTTGCTGCTTCAATTTGCCTTCCGGTAATCCATGCTTCCTGCAAAGTTTTAATCCCGAACGAACCAAAAGCCAGAGTATATCCCCTCTTAGCATTACCTTTCATTTTTCCTTTCTGGCTTCTTCTAAATTTTGTCTTCTTTGGCTGTAACATCTTCTTTCAGCTTTCGTATTTTAAAACTTTTTGATCATTTTTTATTTTCTTCTCCTTGGTCCCCTTCTGGGACTCTTAGCTCCAATATTTGGAGAAAGGTCCCGTTTACCAATTATTTCACCTTTGCAAATCCATACTTTTATTCCAATCAGACCTACTTTGGTTAGTGCCTCGCCCAGAGCATAGTCAATATCAGCCCTGAAAGTATGCAACGGTATCCTGCCCTCCTTATATGTCTCTGTCCGGGCCATTTCAGCCCCACCTAATCTCCCCGAGATCAACACTTTAATTCCTTCAGCCCCCATTCTCATAGTTGATGCAATAGCCATTTTAATAGCTCTCCGGTAAGAAATTTTTCCTTCAAGTTGTCTGGCAATATTATTTGCAACGATAACAGCATCCAGTTCTGGTCGTTTTACTTCAAAAATATTAATCTGAACTTCTTTATTAGTAATCTTCTTAAGTTCTTCTTTCAGCTTATCAACTTCTTGCCCGCCTTTACCGATAATGATTCCCGGACGTGCCGTATTAACGGTCACGGTAATCATCTTCAGGGTTCTTTCGATAATGATCTTTGAAACGTTTGCCTTCGCCAGACGTATATTCAAATATTCCCTAATTTTGGCATCCTCTATAAGTTTAATAGTATAATCTTTTCCACCGTACCAGTTGGAATCCCATCCCTTGATAATACCTAATCTGTTTCCTATCGGATTAACTTTTTGTCCCATCTATTTATTATTTGTTGAGAGTTCTTCTGTTAAATTTAAACTACCTAATATCATTGTAACATGGTTTGACCTTTTCCTTATTCTATGAGCCCTGCCCTGGGGTGCCGGGCGTATTCGTTTTAGCATCCTCCCACTGTCAACAAATATTTCTTTAATAAAAAGATTACTGTCTTCTACCCTGACTCCTTCATTTTTATTCTGCCAGTTTGCAATAGCAGAGAGCAACAATTTCTCAACTTTTCTTGAAGCTTCTTTCGGGCTGTATTTCAGCATATCAAGAGCTTTATTCACATCTTCACCCCTAACCATATCAACAACAAGTCTCATCTTCCTTGGAGATGTAGGGCAATTTTTCAGAACTGCCATATACTTATTTGTTCTTTCTTCCTTTAGTTTTTCAGCTCTGTTTCTTTTTCTTGAACCCATTTCTCATCTGGTTTTTTTATATTATTAAAAGCCGGACACAAATTATCTGTCCCTTCCACCATGTCCGCGGAAAATTCTTGTTGGAGCAAATTCGCCAAATTTATGCCCCACCATATTTTCTGTAATATAAACCGGAATAAATTTATTTCCGTTATGAACAGCAATCGTATGTCCAACGAAATCAGGAGAAATCATTGAACGCCTCGACCAGGTTTTAATAACTTTCTTTTTACCCGATTCGTTCATCTCCAAAATACGCTTCTCCAGCTTATAGTCAATAAAAGGACCTTTTTTAAGTGATCGACTCATTATTAGTTAATTAAATTACTATCTTTTTTTCTTTCTTTTAACTACAATATACTTATCAGAATACTTCTTACGTGGCCTTGTTTTATAACCTTTAGCCGGAATACCTTTCCTTGACCTTGGATGGCCACCTGAAGCTTTTCCTTCACCACCTCCCATTGGATGGTCAACAGGATTCATTACAACACCCCGTACTCGCGGTCTTCTTCCCAACCATCTGCTTCTTCCAGCTTTACCAGATATTTCAAGGGCATGATCAGCATTTGAAACTGCACCAATTGTTCCCTTACAGGCTACCAGCACTTTTCTTGACTCACCTGATGGAAGTTTGATAATAGCAAACTTTCCTTCCCTGGATGTCAATTGTGCATATGAACCGCCACTTCTGGCAAGAATTCCACCCCGTCCAGGTTGAAGTTCAATATTATGAATTACAGTCCCAAGAGGAATATCAGACAGATAAAGAGTATTCCCTATATCAGGACTAACTCCTTTACCTGCTTCTACAGTATCACCAACTTTTAATCCATTTGGGGCAATAATGTATCTCTTCTCCCCATCTTCATAAACTATCAAAGCTATCCACGTTGTTCGGTTAGGGTCATATTCAATGGTTTTAACCCTGGCCGGCATCCCTTCTTTATCCCTTTTAAAATCGATTAAACGGTACCTTCTTTTATGACCACCCCCAAGATATCTCATTGTCATCCTGCCCTGATTATTCCTTCCTCCGGTTTTTTTCAATGGACGGATAAGCGATTTTTCAGGAGAAGATGAAGTAATATCCTCAAATGTATTTGCCAGTTTAAATCTCTGTCCCGGTGTAACGGGTTTTATTTTTTTTACACCCATAACAAACTTTAAATATTGCTGTAGAAATCGATTTGATCTCCTTCAACTAATGTTATAATTGCTTTCTTATATGAATCAGTCCTGCCGGTTAAAATTCCCGATTTTGTAAACCGGCTTTTCTTTTTCCCACCATAACGCATTGTATTAACGGACTCTACAGTAACTCCGTAAATTTCCTCAACAGCCTTTCGGATCTGGATCTTATTAGCCTTTTTTTCAACCAAAAAACCATAGCGATTATAATCCTCCGTTTGGCTTGTCATTTTCTCAGTTACTATAGGTTTTATTAATATATTCATTACAAAGTTCTTTGCTAAGTTGTAAAAATTTTGTCCAAAATATTAAGAGAGCTTTCAAAAAGCACCAAAGTTGAAGCCCTCATTATTTCGTATGTATTTATATCTGTGGCAGTTACAACCTCTGTGCTTTTTAAATTTCGCGATGACAAATATAGGTTTTTATTTTGTTCGGATAAAACGAAAAGTGATTTTTTGTCAGAGATTTTTAAAGCCGCATTTAAATCAACTAAATTTTTGGTCTTTGGCTCCTCAAATTTCATATCTTCCAATACAATAATAGCCTTCTCTTTTGCCTTATATGAGAGAGCTGATTTTCTTGCCAGCTGTTTCACTTTTTTATTCAGTTTAGAATCATAATTTCTTGGTCTTGGACCAAATGTTCTTCCACCACCCCGCATTATGGGTGATTTAATACTACCTGCTCTTGCTGTTCCTGTTCCCTTTTGCCTTTTTATCTTGGCAGTACTTCCTCTAATTTCACCTCTTTCTTTAGTTTTATGTGTACCTTGCCTTTGATTGGCCATATAATGCTTAACATCCAGGTAAACGGCATGATCATTGGGTTCAATACGGAAAATAGAATCTTTAAGTTCCGCTTTTTTCCCTGTATCTTTTCCTTCTTTATCTACAATTGCTAGTTTCATTATTTCGTAATAATTAAATATGAACCATTAGAACCAGGAACAGATCCTTTAACTATTAATATATTCTCTTCAGGAATAATCTTCATCACTCTTAAGCTAATTGCCATAACTTGTTTTCCACCAAGTCTACCAGCCATTCTCATTCCTTTGAAAACCCTGGAAGGATCAGAAGAACCACCAAGTGATCCAGGTGCTCTTTCGCGGTTGTGCTGACCGTGAGTTTTATCACCTACCCCTTTAAAGCCATGACGTTTAACAACTCCCTGAAATCCTTTTCCTTTTGAAATACCTCTAACGTCCAGCCATGTATCATCGTTAAATAACTCAACATCAAAGGTGTCTCCCAATTTCACTTCATCACCAAAACCTGAAAACTCAACCAGTTTTCTTTTTGGTGTAGTATTAGCTTTTTTGAAATGCCCCTTTTCAGGGTTTGAAGTCTGCTTTTCCTTTTTCTCATCAAATCCAAGCTGGACAACTTCATACCCGTCCTTCTCTTTTGTTTTAATCTGAGTAACCACACATGGACCGGCTTCTATGACAGTACATGGAATATTCTTCCCCTCATCATTAAAAACGGAAGTCATTCCTACTTTTTTCCCAATTAATCCCTGCATTTTTCCTTCTTTTTTCTTTAATAATTACACTTTAATTTCAACTTCCACTCCGCTTGGCAACTCCAATTTCATTAATGCATCGATAGTTTTAGGTGTCGAACTATAAATGTCAAGTAGTCGCTTATATGAAGAAAGCTGAAATTGCTCACGTGACTTTTTATTCACGAATGGAGAACGTAAAACGGTAAATACACGCTTATGCGTTGGTAAGGGTATTGGCCCACTTACAACTGCCCCGGTAGATTTCACTGTTTTTACGATCTTCTCAGCTGACTTATCAACCAGGTTATGGTCATAAGACTTTAATTTTATTCTGATCTTCTGGCTCATTATTATTTTGTTATGCTAAAATTTTTCCTTTCGAATTTTCAATAATCTCATTAGACAATACAGGAGGCACCTCTTCGTAATGAGAAAATTCCATTGTGGAAGTTGCCCTGCCTGAAGTAATTGTACGCAAAACAGTAACGTATCCAAAATTCTCAACCAATGGTACCATTGCCTTAATAACCCTTGCTCCCTGCCTTGATTCCATACCCTGCACCTGACCCCGTCGCTTATTTATATCAGAAATGATATCACCCATGTATTCTTCAGGGGTTACTACCTCAACTGACATTATTGGTTCAAGCAGTACCGGATGTGCTTTTTGTGTTGCTTTACGGTATGCCATCCTTGCTACGATCTCAAAAGACAAACTATCTGAATCAACAGGATGGAAGGAGCCATCTTTTAATACAACCTTTAGATTGTCCATTTTGTAACTGGCTAAAGGACCGTTATACATAGCACCCCGGAACCCTTTTTCTATTGCCGGAATATATTCTTTTGGGATGTTACCACCTTTGACCTCATTAATGAATTGTAAATTCTTTTCACCCTCATCAACAGGTGAAATTTCAATAACGATATGGGCAAATTTCCCTTTACCACCTGTCTGCTTTTTAAAAACCTCTGTTTGTTTAATACTTACAGTAATAGCTTCTTTGTAAGCAACCTGTGGTATTCCCTGATTACATTCAATATTAAATTCACGCTTTAAGCGATCAACCAATACCTCCAGGTGCAATTCTCCCATGCCATTTATAATTGTTTGCCCTGATTCTTCATCTGTTCTTACCTGAAAAGTAGGATCCTCTTCTGACAATTTTCCAAGTGCAATTCCCAGCCTATCCACATCTGCCTGTGTTTTTGGCTCAATCGCAATCCCTATCACCGGGTCAGGAAAAACCATTGATTCCAGGGAAATTGGCTGTTTGATATCACAAAGTGTATCACCGGTTTTGAGAGATTTGAACCCAACTGCAGCACAAATATCTCCTGCTTCAATCTTATCTTTTGGATTCTGTTTATTGGCATGCATCTGGTAAAGACGTGTAATTCTTTCACGTTTATTGGTTCTGGGATTATATACAGAAGAGTTGGAATGAATAGTTCCTGAATAAATTCTTAAAAACGCCAGTCTTCCAACAAATGGGTCAGTTGCAATTTTAAAAGCCAGTGCTGCCAGTGGTTGTTCATTGTCAGGTTCCCTTTTAATCTCTTTATTGATCTTTGGATGAATTCCGGTAACAGTTCCAACATCAAGCGGACTTGGTAAATAACCAGCAACAGCATCCATAAGTCTTTGAACTCCCTTGTTCTTAAAAGCAGACCCACACATAACAGGAACGATTGTCCTTTCAATGGTTGATCTTCTTATTACATCACGGATCTCCTCCGGTGTAATGGAATCCGGATTTTCAAAATATCTTTCAAGCAGTGAATCATCTGTTTCAGCTACAGCTTCAAGCATTTTTTCCCGCCATTCCGCAGTTTCCTCTTTCAGATTATCAGGAATCTCAACAAGGTTATAATTCGTCCCCATTGTTTCGTCGTCATACCAAACTACAGCTTTATTGTCAATCAGGTCAATTACTCCTTTAAAGGAATCCTCTGAACCTATCGGAATCTGGATAGGAACAGCAATTGATTTCAATTTATCCTTAATTTGGCTTACAACACTGTAATAATCAGCCCCTACCCGGTCCATTTTATTTACGAATGCAATACGGGGAACATTATATTTATCAGCCTGCCGCCAGACAGTTTCTGACTGTGGTTCAACACCTCCAACAGCACAAAAGATAGCAACAGCACCATCAAGTACCCTTAGCGATCTTTCAACCTCAACAGTAAAATCAACATGCCCGGGAGTATCTATAATATTTATTTTGTAGTCTTTGTTTTGATATTTCCAGAAGGTGGTAGTTGCAGCACATGTAATTGTAATACCTCGTTCCTGCTCCTGCACCATCCAGTCCATCTGAGCTGCTCCATCATGAACTTCACCCATACGATGTGTTATTCCCGTATAAAACAATATCCTTTCGGTTGTTGTTGTCTTACCGGCATCAATATGGGCCATAATCCCAATATTCCTCGTATATTTTAAATTCTCATCCATTCTCAGATCAAACTCTACTGATCAAAATATTTAAAATCTAAAATGCGCAAAAGCTTTATTTGCTTCAGCCATTCTGTGTGTTTCTTCTTTCTTTTTAAATGCTCCGCCTTCCTGATTAAAAGCTGCTATTATTTCGGCTGCCAGTTTATCACTCATGGTTTTTCCTGCTCTGTTCCGTGAGTATTTAATCAGGTTCTTAATACTGATTGAAACTTTCCTTTCAGGACGCACTTCCATTGGAACCTGAAACGTTGCACCACCTATCCTGCGACTCTTAACCTCAACCTGTGGAGTGATATTTTCCAGTGCTTTTTTCCAAATATCAAGTGGCGTATTTTCATCATCCTTCATTTTCTCACCTACCATATCAAGAGCATTGTAAAAAATGTTATAAGCAAGGCTCTTTTTCCCATTCAACATAAGGTTATTTACAAATTCTGTTACAAGGATATCACTATACCTCGGATCTGGTACCAAAAGTCTTTTTTTAGCTTTGGATTTTCTCATTATTTGAATCCTTCAATGGTTATCTAATTATTTTTTTGGTTGTTTTGTGCCGTATTTCGAACGTCGTTGTGTTCTCTCATCAACACCCGATGTGTCAAGAGCTCCCCTGATAAGATGATATCTTACCCCGGGAAGATCTTTAACTCTTCCTCCCCTGATTAATACAATTGAGTGCTCCTGAAGATTATGCCCTTCACCAGGTATATATGAATTTACTTCTTTACCGTTGGTAAGCCTTACCCTTGCAACCTTCCTCATTGCTGAATTAGGTTTTTTCGGAGTGGTTGTATAAACCCTGACACAAACACCTCTTCTCTGAGGACAAGAATCCAGTGCCGGAGCTTTACTTTTTTCCACCAGCTTTTTCCTCCCTTTTCGAACTAATTGCTGTATTGTCGGCATATAATCACGTGTTTACATTAAAAAATTTTATTAAATTGGTGTGCAAAGGTATTCTTTTTATTCAAAAAACAAGAATGATCATTAATTAATTTATTAATTAAAAGAATATAGAATTGGGCTGTTGACAAAGGTATTTTTAAGTGTAAACCGGACTATTGATTATTATAAAAAATTATTACTTTTGTGGCGCAAAATTTAGAGATACAAATAAATGTTAGGATACCATATAATATTATGTGTATTCATTTAAAATTTAATTAGAAAGAAATGAAAACATATCAGTCCGATAAAATAAAAAATATTGTCATATTGGGAAATGCCGGTTCAGGGAAAACAACTCTGTCTGAAGCGATCCTGTTTAATGGAGGTATTATTGAACGAAAGGGACAGGTTGAAAAGAAAAATACCGTTTCTGATTACAAAAAAGTTGAACAGGAGAACACCAGTTCTGTTTTTCCCTCTGTTTTATATAGCATTTATAATGATAATAAAATAAATATTATTGATGTCCCTGGTCTTGATGATTTTGTTGGCGGATTGATATCCGGGTTGAATCCGGTAGAAACCGGTATTATGTTAATAAACGCTCAAAACGGGGTAGAGGTTGGAACTGAGATCCAATTCCGTCATTCCGAAACCCTTAATAAACCTCTGATATTTGTGATAAATCTTCTCGACCATGAAAAATCGAACTTTGAGAAAACAATTGAATCTTTAAAGGAAAGATTTGGCAATAATGTTGTTCTCACTCAATTCCCTGTTAATGAAGGTTCAGAATTCAACTCTTTTATCGATGTGATAAAAATGAAGATGTATAAATATCCGAACGATGGAGGCAATCCTGAAATAACTGATATCCCATCAGATCATTTGGCCCATGCTGAGGATCTTCAAAATGAATTGATCGAAAAAGCTGCAGAAAATGATGAAGGACTAATGGAGATATTCTTTGAAAAGGATACTCTTGATGAAAATGAAATGCGTGCGGGAATAAAAGAAGGACTTATTCAACGAGGAATTTTCCCTGTTTTCTGCATATCAGCAAAAAAAGATATTGGAATCGGAAGATTAATGGAATTTATAGTAAATGCTGTCCCGGGGCCAACAGATATGCCACCTCTTGTTAACGATGAAGGAAATGAGATTAAATGCGACCCTGATGGCCCTGCATCTTTGTTTGTTTTCAAATCTGCAATCGAAGAACATATCGGAGAAGTAAACTTCTTTAAAGTTATGTCAGGTAAAATATCTGTAGGAATGGATTTAATTAATACTACCACACAAAACAAAGAAAGGATCGCTCAAATATATGTTATGGCAGGGAAAGAAAAAGAAAAAGTATCTGAAATGGTAGCTGGTGATATTGGAGCAACTGTAAAACTGAAAGAAACAAGGACTAATCATACCCTGAACATTGCCGGTCAAAACTGGAAATTTAACAATATAGATTTCCCGGAGCCGAAATACAGAACTGCTCTCAAACCTATGAGTGAAGGGGACGAAGAAAAACTTGGGGAAGCTCTCCAGCGGATGCATGAAGAAGATCCAACAATCCTGATAGAATATTCCAAAGAATTAAAACAAATTATCGTTTTTGGTCAGGGGGAACACCACCTGAATATCCTGAAATGGCATCTGGACAATATTTTTAATGTAAATACAGAATTCCTGCCTCCACGAATACCTTATCGCGAAACCATTACAAAATCAGCTCAATCTGATTACAGGCACAAAAAGCAATCAGGAGGTGCCGGACAATTTGGTGAAGTCCATATGGTTATTGAACCTTACAAAGAAGGAATGAATGACCCCAAGGTCTATAAAATAGATGGTCGTGAGATAAAAGTATCAGTAAGGAAAAAAGATGAATATGATCTGGAATGGGGAGGAAAACTTGTTTTCTATAATTGTATTGTAGGTGGAGCAATCGATGCCAGGTTTTTACCGGCTATTTTGAAAGGAGTAATGGAAAAAATGGAAGAAGGTCCTCTCACCGGATCTTATGCAAGAGATATCTGTGTTGCTGTTTATGACGGCAAAATGCACCCGGTTGATTCTAACGAAATATCTTTTAGACTCGCGGGAAGAAATGCATTCAAAAATGCATTTAAAAATGCCGGTCCAAAAATTATGGAACCTGTTTTTAAAGTTGATATTCTTGTACCCTCCGACAGAATGGGCGATGTAGTGAGCGACCTCCAGGGAAGACGAGGCATGATACTTGGAATGAGCAGCGAAAAAGATTTTGAGAAAATCTCTACTAAAGTCCCACTGGCTGAAATGAATAAATACTCCACCGCGCTTAGTTCTCTGACTAACGGAAGGGCGATGTATACTATGAAATTTTTAGAATATACTCAGGTGCCGGGCGACCTGCAGGAAGAACTTATCCGGAAATTTGAAGAAGAACAGGAAGAGGATTAAACAGAAAGTCTACAGTCGGCAGTCTACAAAAAAACACGTAACAATTCAATCATTTTATCATTTATGCATTCAATCATTTACTTTTCCCGGTAGAGATACAGAACTCCGGTATATTCTTTGCCTTTGTACAGGATGTCATCATAGCCTACAGCTCTTATAACATAATAGTATATACCAGGACTTGCTTCCGATCTGCCATTAATTTTACCATCCCATCCTTCCCAATCCTTTATAGCTGCACCATGTCCGGTATATTCATATATTCTTTTTCCAAGCCGGTTGAATATTTGG
>DAOVLD010000191.1 GCA_030631445.1 Bacteroidota bacterium | reverse complement strand
GTCTTGACAAAAAGACAAGTGATTTAAAAATTGCAGTTTTTGACCTCGGTGGAGGAACTTTCGATATTTCTATCCTTGAATTAGGTGACGGAGTATTTGAAGTTAAGTCGACCAATGGTGACACTCACCTTGGTGGTGATGATTTTGATGATATCGTTATCAACTGCCTGGCAGACGAATTTAAGAAAGATGAAGGAATTGACCTTAGGAAAGATCCAATGGCAGTTCAAAGACTAAAAGAAGCTGCTGAAAAGGCTAAAATTGAACTTTCAAGTTCAACAAGTACAGAGATAAACCTTCCCTATATAATGCCGGTTGACGGTGTGCCCAAACACCTGGTTAAGAAACTATCAAGATCGAAGTTTGAGCAGTTAACGGATAAACTAACCCAACAGGTTATAGCTCCATGCGAAAAAGCTCTTAAAGATGCCGGTTTAAATGCATCAGATATTGATGAAGTATTACTGGTTGGTGGCTCAACCCGTATGCCGGCAATACAAGAAACAGTTAAGAAACTGTTTGGGAAAAATCCAAGCAAAGGCGTTAACGCCGATGAGGTAGTTGCTGTTGGAGCAGCGATCCAGGGAGGAGTCCTTACAGGTGAGGTAAAAGACGTACTGCTTCTTGATGTCACTCCACTTTCACTGGGTATTGAAACTATGGGAAGTGTTATGACACGCCTTATTGAAGCTAATACAACAATACCTACAAAGAAAACTGAAACATTTACTACAGCAGCTGATAATCAGCCATCGGTAGAAATTCATGTTCTTCAGGGAGAAAGACCAATTGCATCAGGAAATAAAACTATAGGAAGATTTCACCTTGACGGAATACCCCCTTCACCACGCGGTGTGCCTCAAATCGAAGTAACTTTTGATATTGATGCAAATGGCATACTAAATGTATCAGCCAAAGATAAAGGGACAGGAAAAGAACAGAGGATCCGTATCGAAGCTTCTTCAGGACTTACCGATGAGGAGATCAATAAAATGAAAGAGGAAGCACAAGCAAATGCAGAGTCTGATAAGAAAATTAAAGATAAAACTGATAAAATTAATGCTGCAGATAGTCTGATCTTTCAAACAGAAAAGCAATTGAAAGAGTTCGGAGACAAGCTTCCTGCTGATAAGAAAGGGCCTATTGAAGATTCGTTAAAGGTACTTAAAGAAGCACATAAAAATCAGGATATGGATGCTATCGATAAAGCAATGGCAGATTTAAATTCAAAATGGCAGGCTGCTTCAGAAGAAATGTATAAAGCAAGCCAGGAACAAACTGCGGGAGCAAATCAGGGTGCCGCACAAGACCCGGGATCTTCAAAAAAAGAGGATAGTTCTAAAGGAGATGATGAAGTAACAGATGTTGATTTTGAGGAAGTTAAGTAAATAGCTGCTTTACAATGATATGAAAAAGCCCCAAATAACGGGGCTTTTTTTTTAACTTTACATCTCGGAATAGAGGAAGAAGGGATTAGAGGGATTAGAGGGAAAGGATGGAAAAAGGAAGATTGGAATTATGGAAAGATGGAAGATTGGGAAGAGTAAAGAATGTGATGCAGTATGAAGAGCAAAGAGCGGAGAGCAGAGGATTCCATGAAACCATAGTTAACTTATAACTTTTAACCATAGTGAAATATGCTCCTTCTATGTTGAAATATTTTCGTTCCTCAAATTTCACCCCGATACAGTCATTTTTCCTTACGGGGCAGGCAGGGCAAGTGTCGCATTTCACGTGGCAAACTTATAACGTATAACTCTTTGGAATAGTAGAACATTTGAGCGAACTTGAGAGCGAAAACCTCATAGCCTGTCCCGAACTTGATTCGGGAAGCAGGTTGTGGGAATGACTGTGGGAGCGAATAATGTTGTAAGTTTGTAAAGTTCAACGCTTACTTTTAACTTTATACTTTATAACTTATATGAACTTATTATGAAAATTGCTCTATCAAAATTCTTGAAATGTTTTTCTGAAAACAGGAAAATACAGCTACTGGTTTATATATTACTTGTTACTATTTGCCCTGTCACCTTAGCCCAGGAAAATATAAGTAGTGACACTTTGTTTAACTATATTGATGATAATGGATTAAAACAAGGACATTGGAAAAAATATTATGACGATGGAGATCCTGAGTATGAGGGATATTTTAAAAATGATAAACCAGTTGGGGAATTTAAAAGATTCTTCCCGGGGAACAAGATTAAGGCTATTATGAATTACAAAGAAGATGGTAAAACTGTAAAGGCAACTTTATTCTACCAAAATGCAAAGAAAGCCGCAGAAGGAACATTTATTGATATGAAAAAAGAGGGGCAATGGAAATACTTTTCTTTCTATGGAGGTTTTCTATCATCCCTTGAAAACTACATAAATGGAAAAAAAGACGGGGTATCTTATAAGTATTATGAGAACGGAAAAATTACTGAAGAAATTCATTGGAAAAACGGGATAAAACAAGGTAAATGGACCCGTTACTACCTAAACGAAAACCCCGTTGTAAGTTCAACATACCTTAATGATAAATTACATGGTGATTATGAAGCTTTTTACCATGATGGAAATTTGAAAGTAAAAGGTATGTACCGGAAAGATATCCGCCATGGAAAATGGTTATATTATAATGAGAAAGGAGAAATAAAATTAACTATTAAATACCATTATGGAGAAGTTCTTAACAAAGACGAATTAAATGAATATGAGCGAAAAATATTTGAGAGCTTTGAACAGGAAGAAGGAAAATTCAAAGAACCTGACATTCGCGATATTAGAATGAAGCATTGAATATGCGCGATTTACCATTATACATGATAAAATGCATAGCCACACCCGCGTAATCCCAAGGCAACTTTTTACCGGACTAATTATAATATTGTTTTTTAATCCGGTTACTTCAGCCCAGAATTTTGCTAAATACCGTATTGAATTTGCAGATAAAAACAGTAACCCTTATTCGATTGAAAAACCGGAAGAGTTCCTTTCGCAAAGAGCTATCCAGAGAAGAATAAGGCAAAACATAGCTGTTTCTGAGTCTGATCTGCCTGTTAATCCACACTATACTGACAGCTTAAGATCACTGGGGCTTAGGATCATCAACATATCAAAATGGTTTAATTCAGTACTTATCGAAACAGGGGACACTATTTTACTTGACACCATTTGTAAGATTACATTTATCAATTCAGTTACACTTATAAAACCCTCTGTTCAAAGGAAATCACTCAGGAATAAATTTATCCCTGAATCCTGTGCTGATCTGGCAAAACAAACAACACAAAATGATCAGTTAACAATGCTAAATGGTCATATTTTACATGAATATGGATATAAGGGTGAAGGCATACAAATTGCTGTGATTGATGCCGGATTTACTGATGCAGATATTTTACCGGCTTTCGATAGTTTATGGACAAATAATCAGATACTGGGGCAGCGCGATTTTGTTGATGGCGATAATTGGGTACTTGATGCACACTCACATGGCATGACAATTCTGTCAATTATGGGTGGTAACCTGCCCAACGAATTAACAGGCTCGGCACCCGGAGCAGATTATTGGTTATTAAGGTCGGAAGACACCGGATCTGAGTACCGGATTGAAGAAGAAAACTGGGTTTCTGCCACCGAGTTTGCGGATAGTGCAGGAGTTGATGTAATAAACACTTCGCTGGGCTACTCAACCTTTGATGATACATTGCAAAACTACACGTACAAAGAAATGGACGGAAGAACAACACGTATCTCAAAGGGAGCTGTTATGGCTGCTTCAAAAGGCATTCTTGTTGTGGTAAGTGCAGGTAACGAAGGGAATAAATTATGGAAATATATTACCGCCCCTGCTGATGCTGACAGTATACTTACAGTTGGTGCAGTTGATGCATATGGTGTGCTTGCTTCTTTTAGTTCAGTAGGTCCATCATATGATGGTCGTATAAAACCTGATATAGCTGCCCAGGGTATTGAAACCGTTGCCCAGGGTTTGGGCTCCGGCTTGATAGGATGTAACGGGACATCCTGTTCTGCTCCGGTAATTTCGGGCCTCGCCGCCTGTCTCTGGCAAGCTAATTATCAATTGAGTAATATTGAAATTATTGAAATGATAAAACAGAGTAGTAGCCAGTATCAAAACCCGGATACTCTTATCGGCTATGGACTACCAAATTTTGCCAATGCTTTATCACAAATCGGAGCTGACCTGCCTTACTCAAGTATCCGCATTAAAAGAATTTATCCAAATCCATTTCTTGACAAGATATCTCTGTTGTTT
>DAOVLD010000203.1 GCA_030631445.1 Bacteroidota bacterium | reverse complement strand
CTTTGATATCCTGCAATTATGTTCTCCGGTATATTAACCGATAACAAATTACCCTTTTGTATCAAACCAACCCTGTCGCACAACGAAGCTTCATCCATATAAGGAGTTGACACAAGAATTGTAATTCCTTTTTCCTGAAGTCGTTTAAGCATATCCCAGAACTCCGTCCTTGAAACAGCATCCACGCCGGTAGTTGGTTCGTCCAAAACAAGTAATTGCGGTTTATGTATCAGGGCACATGAAAGTGCCAGTTTTTGTTTCATTCCTCCTGATAATTTCCCCGCTTTACGCGTTTTGAAAGGCTCTATCTGGCAATAAACATCTTTTATCAGGTCATAGTTTTTTTCAATGGTAGTGCCAAAAACGGTGGCATAAAATTTCAAATTCTCCTCAACAGTCAAATCGTGATATAGTGAAAACCTGCCTGCCATATATCCGACTATTTGTCTGACCTTTTTGTAGTTTTTTAATACATCCAGCCCAAAAAGATTAACTTCTCCCCTGTCCGGAAGTAACAATGTTGTAATTATTCTGAAAAGAGTTGTCTTTCCAGAACCATCAGGACCTATTAGTCCAAATATCTCACCTTCCCTGACAGAGAAAGTAATATCACTGAGGGCTTGTAATCCTTCGAAACTCTTGGTAATATTGGTTATTTTGAGTGCCATATAATTTAATAAGTTGAAAGTTATAAAGTTTAAATGTTAAAAGTTAAAAGTTAAAAGTTATACGTTCAGCCTTCAATTCCTATGTCATCAAAATGTTACGGGTTACGGGTTGTTAAACATCACCTCGCCCGGCATACCGATTTTTATTCTTCCATCATTCTTAACCCTTACTTTAATAGCATAAACAAGATTTACTCTCTCTTCACGGGTTTGAATTATCTTTGGAGTAAATTCAGCTTCAGATGAGATCCAGCTTACAATTCCCTCAAATCTTATTTTTTCTCCATTGATCCCGTCAATAATTACATTTACCTTTTGTTGCAATTCAACTTCTGATAATTGAGGTTCGCTGATATAAGCTTTCAATATCATATTGTTAAGATCGGCAAGTTTATAAATGGGTTTCCCGGGAACTACAATCTCGTATTGCTCAAGATATTTCTCCAGTACAGTGCCTGATTCGGGGTTCAGTATGATGCTCTTAACTATCTGATCATTAACTAGATCAATATTTACAATTACTACATTTTTTTCAGCTAAAATGCTACTTAATTGAACTCCAACAGCATCAATCTTCATATTTAATACCTTGAGTTTACCATTTATATCATCCATTTGTTTTGATGTTGCAGCTCCATCTGCCAGGAGTTTTTCAAAACGTTTTTTCTCACGTATCAGGTTAGATTTCTCAGCCTTCATAACACTTATTTCGGCCCTAATACCAGCATACTTAGTATTTATGACTTTAATTTGTGCATAGAGTTGTTTCTTCTGAAGGAATAACCGTGTGGTATCTACAAATCCGATCATCTCACCCTTTTTCACCAGGTCACCCTCATTAAGAGTAAAACTATTGAGAATGCCTGTTGATTGAGATGGAACAATAATCTCATGCGCCTCAAAGTTGCCATACGCGTCAGCGTCCTGTTCATTCTGTGTACAGGATATGGTCAGAAAAATTGAAATGATTATCAGACCTGACAAGTGAATAGTTCTAAATTTTATTATTTTCATATTATAAGTTTTTTATTAGAATTTCTTAGTGAATCTTTGTGTCTTAGTGTCTTAGTGGCATTCCTTTTAATGTCATATATTTAGTTTTCGATTCAATAAGTCTTATTTCATGAAGTTCCATATCTATTTTTGCCTGAATTTGACGATGGAGATCATTAATATATTCAGCAGTAGTTATCACTCCGTTTTTTAATCGTGATTCCGAAGCTTTCACAACTTTTGAAGTAAGTTCAATTATATCCAAATCACGTTCAATCATAACCTGCCATTTCTGAATTTCTTTTCTTACGCGAGATAGTAAAATATATAGGTTTTCATCAAAGGTTTTTTTCTGTGATGAAACAAGGTTCTTCTTCAATACAATCTGTTCTCTTTCCCTATTGGTCTTATTCCAATCCCATATATTCCAGGTAAATCTTGCTCCAACAATATAGAATGAATCGAACTCATCATTCAGATAGTTTAATCCCGGTCTTCCATAACCTACCTGACCAAAGCCACTAACTTTAGGCCTTTTTGAAGCCTCTAAAAGATTATCATTAATCGATAGTTGTTTTAACTGATAGTCGAACAAAGGATATTCAGGTCTCTTTACCAAACCGGAATAATTCACTTCAAGTTTGGGTTTGCTTAGTAAAATATTTACAGGTAAAAGGGTATCCATATACATTTCAAGCACCTGAATTCCGGATGATACACTAAAGCTCACTTCAGAAAATTGTTGGTTTAATTTAAGTATTTCAGCATCCAGCATGTAAAGATCTGATTGAGTGAGGAGACCGTTATCAACGGCTGAACAAATTTCTTTTCTTTTTTCCAATAGTTTACCTGCTGCTGATTTGATCAACTCTGATTTTTGTTGAAGGAACAGCACATTAAAAAACAAAGTATTAACCCTTTCCCTTATTTGATATAACTCAACTTTAAGCTGCTGATTATCTACCATTCCGGAAAGTTGTGCCAAATCTTCCTGAGAACGGATAATACCTCCGTCATATATAACCTGAGTTACATCAAGTGTTAAATTGTACTGATCATTCTGTGGTGACGGAAATTCCAGGCCAGGAATAGCTGATTTCACTCCAATATCTATCACATCAGACAAATACTGAGCTTTAGCATTCATATCAACCCGCGGATAAAAGCCTGTTCGGACATTTTGCATCTTCAATCTGCTTATTTCAGTTATATAAACACTATCCCGGTACTTTGGGTGGTTGCTCAATGCTTTCTCAACACATTCTGACAATTCTAAAACCAGTGGGTCTTGTGAAAATCCTACCATAGAAATGAGCAACAATAAAACTGATAGTAATTGCTTCATTTTAGTATATTTTTGTTCATTTACTTTCATTGCTTCTTTATTGAATTAATTATGAACTCCGGTATTGTTCTCTTTCTTTCTTCCATAAATAAATTGAAATCTTTTTCCGAATAAGAAAGTATAATTGTATTGATCATAGGTTTTCCGACAAACGGAAATACGCACATAGAAATCATGTTTATCAAAAGATGTTCAGGTTCAACAGGCTTAATTTTTCCCTCCCTTATTTCCTTTTCAATTTGACTGAAAAAATAATCAAGTTCAAGTCCTGAACTTTTAAATATCCCAACCAGTCTGTCAGGTCGCCGGTTAAGTTCGTTTAAAATAAAACCCGGTAAATACGGGTTTTCCTGAATAAGGCTTATATACTTCTCAACAAAAAGTCTGATTTTATCAAATACCGAATGCCCTGGATCCTGGATAAGCTTAACAGATGATAATATAAAAGATTGAATAACCTCCACAAAAATTGCCATAAACAACTTGTCTTTACTCCTGAAATAATAGTGCAATAAAGCTTTATTAATATTGGCTTCATCAGCTATCTCCTGCATTCTGGCACCATCGAATCCTTTTCTTATAAAAACCTGGCGGGCAGCCTCAAGTATGATTTTTTCAGTACCGGTGTGTCTTTTATCTAATTTTTCAACCATATAATTAAACAATTTGGTTTAACCAATTGGTCAAAAATAAAATAAATTGTTATAACTACCAAAAAAAAAGTGAAAATCTTAACTTTATGCCTGAATTTTATTTTATTCTACTTTATTAATTTTGCATTCAAAACAAAAAAAATAAACAATATTCATCATAAATACTCAAAAAATGAATTCCATTAAAATAATAACTATTCTCCTTTTAAATTTCAGTTTTCTGTTCTCTTTTAGTCAACCGGTTAATGTTCCATGGCCTGACATTGTTGACTCTTCCGATTTGGTCGATACCCGATCAAAACCGATCGAATACCAGGTAAAACAAATATTCCGGTTCCCTGAGACAGGTATTAGTG
>DAOVLD010000193.1 GCA_030631445.1 Bacteroidota bacterium | reverse complement strand
TAATTTGAAGACTAAAGAACTGGATTGGGATTATTATATTGGATCGGATTTGGACGGATCGGCAATTGTTACAGGTGACAGTTGTATTCTTATTTCAGTTGAAAAACAATATATTAAAGGTAAAGGTGGTGTGTTAAAACTAAATCCGTTAAATAAACCTGAAGATGCTGCTGTATGGTTTTTCCCTGTTGAAAATAATGATTTTGCCAGTTGGGAGGGAGGAGTGATCGGGTCGGCAGGAATAAATGACCGGTATGTTAGTAAAGAGAGTGTAAAATTAGCAGCTTTTTCTGGTATCGACGGATACCTGTATGTAGTTGACCATGAATCCTTAATTAAAGATTTCCTTGTCCCCGGACCGGATAGTGTAACCACTTTTTCTACTCCAAAACTTGTGTATAAACATCAAATTGGTCCATCTATTTCCACACCTATTTTTACAAAAAACAGATTAATTGCAGCTAGTTACAATGGAGTATTTCTTTTTAGTTATGATCAGGAGCTGAATTTCAAACTGCTTGATGTTTGGAAATCAAGCTTTGAGGCTACTCCAATTGTTTATAACAGAGTGATTTATATTGCCTCAAGAGATGGGTATCTGTATTGTTTTGGTGAAATGAATAAAAATCCTTGAAGGTTGAATTATAATTCTTAAATTAGCCTGACGTATTTATAAATATTATCATTTTTCAATATTTATGAATAGTACAGGTTAACTTTATTTTCTCGTTATCATAACTTTTCTACTATGCCGTACAAAGAAAAGAAAGTTGAAAAACTCTATTACTCAATAGGTGAAGTTGCTGATTCATTTAATGTAAATACATCATTGATCAGATATTGGGAAAAGGAGTTCGACATTATTAAACCTAAAAAAAACAAAAAGGGCAACCGGTTTTTTACTCAAAAAGACGTTGATAATTTTCATATTATTTTCTATCTGGTGAAAGAACGTGGTATGACACTGAAGGGTGCAAAGAAGAAACTAAGGGAGAATAAAGAGGATATAAATAATAATTTCGAGGTGGTTAAATCACTTAAAGAAATCAGGGAATTATTGCTTGAGATTAAGGAAGATCTTTAGGGAAAATAAAAAATCAACAAACTATATGAACCGAACCCCGATAGAAAATCGGGGTGAGCTATCCCGACAATGTCGGGACAGGCTATGTGACCGTTGAAAATAAAATCATAAACACATGAAAATAAAAGAAGTTGCTTCAATATTGGAGGAATATGCTCCCTTGTTGTACCAGGAATCATATGATAATTCCGGACTTATCATTGGGAATCCAAATGACAATGTTTCTTCGGTTTTGTTAACGGTTGACGTTACTGAAGAGGTTATTGATGAAGCAATTAATAAAAAAGCGAATCTTATAATTGCTCATCACCCAATTATTTTCAAAGGCCTTAAAAGCATAACAGGTAAGAATTATGTTGAAAAAATAGTTGTCAAAGCTATTAAAAATGATGTTGCTGTTTATGCTGCTCATACAAATATGGATGGGATATGGGGTGGAGTAAATACGAAATTGGGAGAAAAACTGGGATTGCAAAACATGAAAATCCTTTCACCAAAAAAGGGAGAACTAAAAAAACTGGTAACCTTTGTGCCCGATGAACATTCCGATAGGGTCAGGAAGGCGATTTTTGATGCAGGTGCCGGTAATATTGGTCAGTATGATCAATGCAGCTTTAATCTTCATGGGAATGGAAGCTTCCGGGCAAGCGAGAACTCTAATCCATATAAAGGAGAAAAAGGGAAATTGCATTTTGAAAAAGAGATACGTATAGAAACTATTTTCCCACAATGCAGGGAAAGAAATATTGTCAATGCTCTGTTAAATACTCATCCATATGAAGAGGTTGCTTATGATATCTATCCCCTCGATAATGAATTTTTAAAAGCAGGAATGGGTGCAATAGGTGAATTGCCGGAAAGTGCTGAAGAGGCAGTCTTTCTTACTGACCTGAAGAAAATATTTCATTTAAAATGTGTTAAACATTCATCATTGTTGGGAAAAAAAGTGAAAAAAGTTGCTGTTTGTGGAGGTACAGGCGCATTTTTGCTTAAGAATGCTATTACATCCGGTGCTGACGCTTTTCTGACTTCTGATATTAAGTACCATGAATATTTTGATGCAGATAAAAAAATACTACTTGTTGATATCGGACATTATGAAAGTGAACAGGTAATAAAAGATATTTTTTATGAATTGCTTACAAAAAAAAATCTTAACTTTGCAATTCATTTTTCAGAAATCATCACCAATCCGGTAAATTATTTCTAACATATGGCACAGGAAAAAGTAAAAACGGTTAAATCAAAAGAGTATACTGTTGAAGATAAATTAAAAGCCTTATATAATCTGCAAAAAGTAGACTCTCAAACAGATAAGATAAAAATCCTCCGTGGCGAACTGCCGCTTGAAGTTCAGGATCTGGAAGACGAAATTGCCGGTCTTGAAACTCGTGTTAATAATTTCAAAGGTGAAGTTAAGAATATGGAGGACTCAGTTACGGCAAAAAAGAATGAAATTAAACAGGCTGAAGAACTTATAAAGAAGTATGAAGATCAACAGATGAATGTGAGGAATAACCGGGAATTTGATTCGCTTTCTAAAGAAATTGAATATCAGAATCTTGAGATGGAGTTGTGCGAAAAACGGATTAAAGAATTCACACAGCAGGTTAAAGAAAAAGGCGAGATTATAGAAACCTCTGTTTCTGCTCTTGATGAAAGGCAAAACGATCTGAAAGAAAAAAAATCAGAGCTTGATGATATTATTGCCGACACAAAAAAGGAAGAAGAAAATCTAATTAAGAAGTCTGAAGGGCTCCATGATCAGATTGAACCCCGCCTTCTTTCTGCTTATCAGAGAATCCGGTCGAATGCCAGAAACGGACTTGGAGTGGTTACAATAGAAAGAGGTGCCTGTGGTGGTTGTTTTAATAAAATTCCTCCTCAACGTCAGCTTGATATCAAATCAAGAAAAAAAGTAATCGTTTGTGAATATTGTGGCCGTATCCTGGTAGATGAAAATATTGATTCAGAGCCGGAAGAAAAAAAGGAAACTAAGGAAAAAAAGGAAACTAAGGGAAAGAAGTAAAAATTTAGTAAATATAATAACGTTATTAATAACGTAATTAAATTTTATTTCAAAGTACTACCTGCTACCAGCTGCCACCTGCGCCGCCACCACCAAAACCTCCGCCTCCAAAGCCTCCAAATCCGCCAAAACTACCGCTTCCCGAAGAGAAACTACTAAAACCTCCACCACGAGGACGTGCTGATCCGGCCAGGAACAGGGCTGTCCATAAAGGTACACTATGTCCAACGGAATAATGCCGTGCCCTCTGCAGACGCCCAAATATTGAAAATATGATAATCAATAAGAAAAATCCTCCGATACCAAACGCGGGAGCTTCATTCTGTGATGTTTTTTGTGCATATTCTTTTGGTGAGAATTCACCTTTTGTAAGGGAAAAAAGTGTATTTATCGCTTTATCAATCCCTTTATAATAATTGTTTTTCCTGAACTCAGGGAGAATTTCCACCTCAACTATACGCTTTGCTATTGCATCGGGAACTACAGCTTCAAGTCCATAACCGGTAGCAATAAATATTCTTCCTTTTTCTTCAGGGGTTTTAGGTTTAATAAGGATTACAATTCCGTTATTGAACCCTTTTTGCCCTACTCCCCATTTATCTCCAAGCCTGAAAGCAAAGTCGGAAATGTCATAACCTTGCATATCCTTTACCGTTACAACAGCGATCTGGGTGGAAGTTTGCTGGTTGAACCAGACCAGTTTTTTCTCAAGTTGTGCAACCTCATCCTGAGAGAAAAAACCAACAATATCATTAACAAGTCTCGAAGGATCAGGACGTTCGGGTATATCCTGGGCTAATCCATTAAACAACAGAAGAATTGTTAATAATGGAGTAATAATATATTTCATCTGTTTATATTTTAATAATTTGTTAATTTCCCCATTCTTCCCTATTCATTACCAAAAGATATTTCATCTGATAATTCATTAATATCATCTGATTGGTATGGGAAATGATCTTTAAGTTGTTCACCTGCCATTTCAATTCCTTTTTCGAGGCCTTTGGCAAATTCCTCCTCTTTGAAATGATTCAACATGGTTT
>DAOVLD010000102.1 GCA_030631445.1 Bacteroidota bacterium | reverse complement strand
ATCTTACGGGCGACTTCAATAATATCAGCTGCATAGATAGTTTCAATTCCGGGATCAAATATCTTATCAAGATTATCTGACGAGATAGAAGTTTTTCCGTTTTCAAGCGGGAAGGTAGTGATCCTTGCCTGGTTGGCATGTCCGCTGATGTATCCGTCGGGAATGCGACGGGCTACCCATACTGCACCGGTGTTGCCTTTGCCTTTGCCGATCAGTTCCATAAACCATACTTCGTTTTTATCAGAGATTGAGAAAGATTCACCCGAGCTGCAGTAACCATATTCATCAAGAAGTTCTGCGATTGTTTTAATTGCTTCCCTGGCATTTTCTGACCTTTGAAGTGTAATATACATAAGACTTCCATAATCAATTAAACCTGCAGTATCTCTGAGTTCTGAACGACCGCCGTATGTAGTTTCTCCGATGGCAACCTGGTGTTCATTAATATTTCCTACTACCGACCAGGTATGGTTTACCTGTTTGATCTTACCAAGGTATTTTCCGGTATCCCATTCATAAATATCAAGCATGGCTCCATCCGGATAATCAGCTGAGGGTGTGAAATATAACTCTCCAAACAGCACGTGAGAATCGGCTGAAAAAGTTATCATGGTTGAGCCATCAACAGAAGCGCCTTTTGTGATCAGGAAATTTGTACATGCATTTCCTGATTGGTTGATAACCAGAAATGATAAGACAAGTGTAAAAATTATTGATATTCCTTTTTTCATAGCTATAAGTGTTTTCAAGTTAAGAAGGACAAATATAGGAAAAAACTTTTCCGGGAAATTAAAAATAATTAACAAGAAGAATGTTTTGAAACAGTAATTCAGTAAAGTGATGAGGTAATGAGGTGATGAGGAAATGAAGTAATAAAAAGTTTATGAGTTGAGAAGTTAAGAAATTGTGTTGCTGTGAAGTGATGAGGTAATGAGGTGATGAGGAAATGAAGTAATGAAAAGTTTATAAGTTTAGGAGTTAAGAAGTTTATTTGTTGAAGAGTTTATAAGTTTAAGAGTTAAAAAATTGTGTTCCCAATAGCTATCGTGAGTGTTACAGTGTTGTTGTGTGCCGGTTACTGTACTGGGTAGAATGATCATGGTAAAATTCGCTGATGTTTACTTGAACTTATCAATTGATAATCCAGATTGTCGTACAATGGATCGAAAAGTTCCAATTGGTATTTCTTTCCTCGGTGAGGGAACAATGACTGTTTTATCATCTTTTTGATACTTACAATGGCTTCCCTTTTGAGACGTAAACTCAAAACCATTTTTTAGCAAAGTTTTAATGATTAGTTTAGATGATGGCAGCTTAGACATTTATATATGTTTCACCGATCATGGTCTCATTAATGTTCAGAAATGTTTGAGAAGCTTTCTTATCATCAAAATACAATTGCAAGGCTTCATTAAGATTATCAATAGCTTCCTGTAAAGTATTACCGAAACTTGATACGTCAACATTTAAACATTGCGAAACATAGTATTTTTCTTCTTTATATACTATATATTTTAGTGATTTCATGAACTAAAAGTTTTTATAAAGATACGACAAAATGTGTATAGCACAAATTGTGTCGTATTTAAATTGTTTATTTATCTGTCCGGAATAATTTCCTGCTTTTAAGAGTTTTGGAGTAAAGTAGTCGTGTTTCGGCATTACGAGTTATGTTGCAGTAAGCTGGCAAACCAATGAACAGTGAAGATGTGTTATGTGTTTTTTAGACAAAATAATTACGTTATTAATTACGTTATTTTATTTACAAATCACTTTATCATTCAAATGTTACGGGTTAACAACTAAATGGTTTCTTAATGACCATTGTTTGACTATCGTATGACATCTTCCTACTTCTTCGCTCTTTGCTCTCTGCTCTTCGCCTCCTCTACATCATAAGATTAACCAGAAGCATATGATCATTATCTGAAAGCTTATGATAAAACCCTGAGACTTTATTTTTATTCATCAGGTTGATAATTTCTAATTTATTATCGTTTCCGATTGACACTTCAGCAAGACTTACAGGACCATTTAGCGAAGAGAAGAACCTTGTTAAATTATCTATTGTTTCTTTAGCATCTTCATTATTATATATAAGTTTTCCAAGTGTCTGAATTCTTTCCGGGATTCGACTTAATTGTAGATTCAACCATGCCGGGTAAACAATAGAAAGGGTAGCGCCATGAGGCAGATCGTACAACATTGATAGCTGATGTCCGATAGCATGAACACCCCAGTCACCAACTACTTTTCCCCAGGCGGTAACTCCGTTTAATGCACAAGTGGCATCCCACATAATATTTGCTCTGTAATCATAATTACGGGGTTCTTTCATTACAAGAGGTCCGTAGTGTATTGCATCACGAATAATAGAGGCAATAAAAAGGTCGGAAAGATTTGATTCACCTTCACCAAAGAAATTCTCCAGCGCATGAGCAATCAGATCAACAATTCCATAGGCTGTTTGTTTGGGTGGTACACTGAATGTGAATTGCGGATCAAGAAAAGAATGTGCAGGAAAAGTATGTTCGTTATTGTAACCGATTTTTTCCATGGTTACCGGATTTTGCAGTACAGCATTTGGATTCATCTCGGTTCCTGTTGCTGCCAGGGTTAGTATAGCTATAACCGGAATTGCAGCATCGGGTGTTACTTTGCGTTTCATAATATCCCATCCTTTATAGTTTCCCGGGATACAAACCGAAATAATTTTAGCAGAATCAATTACACTTCCACCTCCAAGTGCCACAATAGCATCAATACTTTTATCAGAAGCATATCTCACTGCAGTGTCAACATCATCAACTAATGGATTAGGTTTAATACCGCTGAATTCATAAATTCTGCAATTGGCTGATTTAAGCTGCTTTACGATAATGTCATAATAGCCGTGTTTTTTCACAGAACCCTTTCCATATACTAACAGAATATTTTTCCCGTATGATGCAGCAACATTACCCAGTTTGTTTGTTACATTTTTTCCGAAATGAAGTTTGACCGGGTTGTAAGCAATAAAATTTTCCATATTATTTCATTTTAATGTACGAATTGCAAATTTATATAATTCTGGCTATTTGGTCGCTATCGCTCGTGTCAAATGTTCGCTAACGCTCACGGGGCTATCTCAAAAGTCTTTGTGGCTCTTTGTGACTTCTTTGTGTTTCTCTGTGACTAACTCTTAAAGAATTATTACACAGAGGTTCGCAAAGGAAACACAAAGGACCACAAAGAGAAGAATAGTAATCATTACCCTGTTTTGAAACAGCCCTTATTATATGACAACTCAATAAACAATCATAAATTTGATTGATAAACGGATCCACCAATATTGTCTTTACTGCTTCCTGTAACAGAGGCGAGGCAATTAGTTTTGTTTTCCAGTCTCAGAAGGCCAAGAAATGCGAATATCAGGGCTTCTTTGAAATCAATAATATCTTTTGCGGGAATTACAATATTATGCCTTGAATGATGTTTTGTTCTTTCAATAAGGAAGATATTATGAGCGCCACCTCCTGTTACAAGTAATCTGCCTTTAAGATGGGATGAACAGGCAGAAGCAATCATTAACGAAATATGCTCATATACCGTTCTTAGCTTATCGTGCCAGGAGGTTGGATGGTTTATAAGGATTTCCAAAAAATTTTCTTCGAACCACTCCCTGCCAAGTGATTTACGTGGAATCGTATCATAAAATTCTAATCCATTTAATTCTTCAAGTAATTGTTTATTTACCGATCCTTTTTTGCCTTCAATTCCATTACGATCCATTTTCATATTCATTTTCCCGGCAATGAAATTCAGAGCCATATTTGCCGGACAAATATCCCAGGCAAGTCTTTTATTATCCTTAACACACGAAATATTTGCTATTCCCCCAAGGTTCAGGCAAAATTCATAATCGTTAAAAAGAAGGTAATCACCTGCCGGAACTAAAGGGGCACCTTGTCCGCCAAGTGCTATATCCACAGACCTGAAATCGGTAATTGTTGTGATACCGGTTGCTGATAAAATTTCTGCTCCGCTGCCAATCTGCAGGGTGATCCTGTTTTCCGGCTGATGAAAAACCGTATGTCCGTGTGAAGCGATAAACGAAGGAAGGATATCGTGTTCTTCTATAAATTGTGCGGCTTTATTACCGAGCCACCTGCCATATTCCCGGTCGAGCTTTATAAGCATTAGTCCTGAATATTTATGTGCTTCAGCAAGCTGTTTGCTTAATGAGTCAGGATAACTAACAGTTTTAGTTGAAATTATTTCATATACCCATCTGTTCTTCACTTGCCGGAACGAACATAAAGCCATGTCCAGTCCGTCAAGAGATGTTCCAGACATTAATCCAAGGCCTGTGGTGTTTTTCAAATGATAAAATGATTAAATGATAGAATGATTAATGTGTTACGAGTTTCGGGTTACGAGTTACGAGTTCAAAACACAAATATACATAAAAGTTAAGGCATTGAAAATATGATTTTTGTGGGATTTAGTGTCTTAGCCTGCCCTGTAAGGAGGAACGACTGTATCAGGGTGTTTTAGTGGCATTTTTCTTTTTTTGACTTTTCGGAGTAAACTCAACTTATAACTTCTTACTTTTGTTTTTTATTCTTTACAAATATTTAAGGTCAATTTAATAAACACAATAATGAGTATTAAACCAACTCTTCTGGTTTTGGCAGCCGGTATAGGAAGCCGCTACGGAGGATTGAAACAGATGGATCAGGTTGGACCATCCGGAGAAACAATTATTGATTATTCAATATATGATGCAATGAAGGCCGGATTCGGTAAGGTGGTTTTTGTTATCAGACGGGATATCGAGAAGGATTTTAAGGAAGTATTTATTGATAAACTAAAAGATCATATTGATGTTGATTATGTATTTCAGCATATCGATATGGTTCCAAAAGGTATTAGTTTTTCATACAACAGGAATAAACCCTGGGGAACAGGTCATGCTGTTATGGTTGCTGAACAGAAAATAAATGAACCTTTTGCTGTGATCAACGCGGACGATTTTTATGGTGGTAGTTCGTACCGGGTTATGGCAGATTTTCTGACAAATTCATCTGATATTAATGAATATAGTATGGTGGGTTACAGGCTTGACCGTACACTTTCTGATCACGGTCATGTTGCACGCGGTGTATGTGAAACGAATCAGGACAGCTACCTGAGGATTGTCAATGAGCGAACTAGGATAGAGAAAGCTAAAGGTAAAATTCTATTCACTGATGATGATGGGTCAATAACCGTGTTAACCGGTAATGAAACTGTATCAATGAATTTCTGGGGTTTTAAGAAATCGGTGTTTGATCACCTGAATGAATTATTTATACAGTTCGTAAAAGAAAATTCTGATGATCCCAAAGCAGAGTTCTTTATACCTGATATGATAACAGATCTTATTAATAAAAATGCCGCAAAAGTAAAAGTTCTGAATACTGATGAATTATGGTTCGGTGTTACTTACCGTGAAGATAAACCTATTGTAATTGAGAGTATCAGGGAATTGGTAAGTAAAGGAGTTTATCCTTCGAAACTATGGTAAGCCGGTAACACAGCATCATTGTAACACAATTTCTTAACCCCAAAACTTATAAACTATTATCCTATGTAAGTTTATTTGTTTATTTGTTGATGAGTTTATTTGTAAGATCTAATAAATAATTTATTACATTTTTTAATATGCATACCTATTCCTTTGAAAAACTTGAAGTTTGGCAAAAAGCCATGATACTTGTAAAAAAGATATACAAAGTGACATCTGATTTTCCTTCCGAAGAAAAGTTTGGTCTTATTTCCCAGATAAGGCGAGCTGCTATATCGGTAACATGTAACTTGGCCGAAGGTAGTTCAAGAACCAGCAAGAAAGATCAGGCTCATTTTACACAGTTGTCATTTAGTAGTCTTATGGAGGTTTTAAATATATTGATAGTTTCGAATGACCTAGCTTTTATTGACCAAAATAATCTCATGGAGTTGCGAAATATTATTGAAGAAATTTCGAATGGTTTAAATGCTTTAAGGAAGTATCAATTGTCAAAGTGATGCCTAAATAGATAAGTATCAATAGTCTGTTGAGAAAAAAATTATCAACCTTTCAACTTATAAACTCCTTAAATCTGCAACAAAGCATAACAATTTCTTAACTTCAAAACTAATCAACTCCTAAACTTATAAACTCTTTATCCTATGCAAGTTTATTTGTTGATTTGTTGATGAGTTTATTTGTAAGATTTAGTAATGATAAACATCTTAACTCCTAAACTTATAAACTTATACACTTATAAACTCTTCATTTCCTCATATTACCAGTAAAAACCAGCATTATAAACAGCAATATTATCCCGGTCATCAATAACAGTTAATTCAAGATCATGTTGCTGTTTTTTCGTTATACGATCCTTATCAAAACGATATATCAGAAGATCATTTTTTGGATCATATTCAAACAAGGCCCATTCCCCATCAATAATCCCGGTATATGATTTAATTCCGGAGAAATCATCAGTTATTCTAAACCTGATATCTGATAAACCTGTCATATTTTTATTATCATGGATATTAAATGGCTTAATTTCAGGGTTCACTGTGTCAATTACAATCACATATTTTCCAAATTTTCTTGTCCTTACATTGAGCTTTTCCCCATCCCATTCACCACCTGCCGGTACAAGTTCTTCTTTACCATTTATTAT
>DAOVLD010000083.1 GCA_030631445.1 Bacteroidota bacterium | reverse complement strand
TTCTTCTTCCTGATATTGAGAGTTATTTCTTCTTTTTTCTTACTGAAGCCAACAGCAATAGTATCGCCTTCTTCGAGTGAAGTTTGAATGATCACCTCTGCCATAGGATCTTCAAGATACTTTTGAATAGCCCGCTTCAGCGGTCTGGCACCAAACTGGACATCATATCCTTTTTCTGAAATAAAGTCTTTTGCAGCATCTGACATAGAGATATTATATCCCAGTACATTAACTCTATCATACAATCCTTTCAGTTCAATATCAATAATTTCATGTATATTTTCCCGTGTAAGTGAGTTGAATATAACCACATCATCAACCCGGTTGAGGAATTCAGGTGCAAATGTTTTCTGCAGTGCTTTCTGAATAACACTTTTATTATATTGATCAGTACCTGAGCGCTTTGCCTGTGTCTCAAAACCTACACCATGTCCAAAATCTTTCAGTTGGCGTGTCCCGATATTGGATGTCATAATAATAATGGTGTTCTTAAAATCCACTCTTCTTCCAAGGCTGTCAGTAAGCTGTCCTTCATCCATAACCTGAAGCAGGATATGGAAGACATCACTATGTGCTTTTTCAATCTCATCAAAAAGGACAACAGCGTATGGTTTGCGCCGGACTTTCTCAGTAAGCTGACCTCCTTCTTCGTAGCCTATATATCCGGGAGGAGCTCCAACAAGGCGTGATACTGAAAACTTCTCCATATACTCGCTCATATCAACACGAATCAGGTTATCCATTGAATCAAAAAGATATTGTGCCAGTATTTTTGCCAACTGGGTTTTTCCAACTCCGGTCGGACCCAGGAAAATAAAGGAACCAATGGGCTTATTCGGATCTTTTAGTCCTGCACGGTTTCGCTGTATCGACTTGACAATTCTTGCAATTGCATCATCCTGCCCAACAACTTTGCTGCTTATTTCATCGTGCATCTTAATTAAACGCGCTCCCTCAGCCTGGGCAATACGCTGTACCGGCACACCTGTCATCATTGCAATTACCTCAGCAACTTTTTCATCATCAACAGTTTCCCTGTTTTGGCTGAGTTCTTTTTCCCATTTACTCTTTTCTTCCTCAAGAGCTTCAATCATATTTTTTTCTCTGTCGCGAAAACTTGCAGCTTTTTCAAAATTCTGATTTTTTACAGCTTTTATTTTTTCATTCTTAGTGTTTTCCAGTTGATTTTCAATATCAAGCATACGCTGTGGAACAACAATATTTGATATATGGACACGGGAACCGGCTTCATCCATAGCATCAATAGCCTTGTCAGGCAAATGCCGGTCTGAAATATATCTTGCAGTAAGCTTTACGCATGCTTCAATTGCCTTTTCGGTATAAACTACATTATGATGTTCTTCATACCTGTCTTTAATATTATTAAGAATATCCAGTGTTTCCTCAATATTTGTCGGGTTAACCATAACTTTCTGAAACCTTCGTTCAAGGGCGCCATCCTTTTCTATATGCTGACGGTATTCATTCAGAGTAGTTGACCCGATACATTGAATCTCACCACGTGCCAGTGATGGTTTAAGCATATTTGCAGCATCCAGAGAACCGGTAGCACCACCGGCTCCTACAATTGTATGGATTTCATCGATAAATAATATAATATCAGGTGTTTTCGCCAATTCATTCAGTATAGCTTTCATTCTTTCCTCAAATTGTCCCCGATATTTTGTACCTGCAACAATAGAAGCCAGGTCGAGAGTTACAACACGTTTTCCAAAAAGCACCCTTGACACTTTTCTCTGAATAATCCGCAAAGCCAGTCCTTCAGCAATAGCAGATTTTCCTACACCCGGTTCACCAATCAGGATAGGATTATTTTTCTTTCTGCGACTTAGTATCTGAGCCAGGCGTTCAATTTCTCTTTCTCTGCCAATTATAGGATCCAGACGGTTTTCTTCAGCTGCTTTAGTCAGATCAGCCCCGAAATTGTCAAGCACAGGTGTATCAGAAGAGGTTTTTGAAGCAGCTTGCTGTGAGCTTCCTTTACTGCCTCCGAAACCACGGTTTTCTTCTTCCTCTTCTTCGCTTGGAAAATCTGCTGTTGCCCGCGGGCTATTTCCTTCCAGTTCGGTTTTTACATTCTGATAATCTATATCAAGCTCCTTAAGTGATCGCGTTACAATAGAATCTTCATCTTTGAGTATAGCTAATAATAAATGACCGGTATCAATAGTTGTCTGTTTGAGAGATTTTGCTTCAAGGTATACAAGTTTTAATACCCTTTCAGCTTGTTTAAGAAGTGGAATATTGTCAGTTTCACTAACATTCTCTGCCATATTATTTCTAATACTACCTTCAATAGTTTTCTTAAGGTCAACCAAATCGGTTCCCAGTGTGAGCAGGACATCAACAGCCAATCCCTCTCCATCACGCAAAATGCCCAGGAACAAATGCTCAGTGCCAATCTGATTATTACCCAGTCTTACTGCTTCTTCCTTACTGTAACTTAATACGTCTTTTATTCGTTGTGAAAAATTAGCATCCATCATTGGTTTCCTATAAAATATTGTATTTGACTCAATTGTAATTTAAGAAGTGCCTAAAGTGCCTAAAGTGCCTAAAGTTACAACTTCTTCTCAACTTCAAGCACTTTATCCCTTCAATTTAAATGCCAAAGAAATTTGTCCGTCAATTTGACTTGTTTTTCTAACCTGACAACTCGTAACCCGTAACTCTTCAACTTTTCCCATTTCCTCATCACCTCATCACCTCTTCTCCTAATCTCCTCTTCTCCTCATCACCTCTTCTCCTCTTCTTCCTACTCACCTTACTCAACCACTCAACTTCTTCAACTTTAACTATACAAATTTAGCAATCAATTATGAACATACAAGTGTTGAAAATTAAGCATTACAAATGGTTAAGATTAAAGAATAAATCACTATTTTCGTGGATTAAATAAATTAGATAAGAAAGCGTATATATATAAGAACATAGCTTCGCAAATTAATTAAAAAAACAATATTTGATTAATATTTAACTAGTTTTAGTTATTCGCTAAGCCTTAGCCTTAGCCTTTAATACGAGAATGTATTAATAGAATTCAATAACTTCGGTATTATCAATGAATGATTTTGAAATTCCGATAAATCAAATTATCAAATGCCAGAAAGAGAAAGAATTGTAAAGATAAATATTGAAGAGGAAATGAAATCGGCATATATCGACTATTCGATGTCGGTTATTGTTTCCAGAGCATTACCGGATGTTCGGGATGGGCTGAAACCTGTACACAGGCGTGTATTGTTCGGTATGTCAGAGATTGGACTTTATTCAAATCGACCATATAAGAAATCTGCAAGGATAGTGGGGGAGGTCCTGGGTAAATATCATCCACATGGCGACTCGTCTGTTTATGAAGCAATGGTAAGAATGGCACAAACGTGGTCATTACGTTATCCTCTTGTAAATGGTCAGGGTAATTTTGGCTCTGTTGACGGGGATAGTCCTGCTGCTATGCGTTATACTGAAGCCCGGCTTCAAAGAATTGCCGAAGAAATCCTGAGGGATCTTGATAAAAACACTGTTGATTTCCAGTTGAATTTTGATGACACCCTTGAAGAACCCACAGTACTTCCTACACGCATACCTAACTTATTAATTAATGGTGCATCAGGGATTGCTGTAGGAATGGCGACAAATATACCACCTCACAATCTTTCAGAAGTGATTGACGCAACAATTGCATATATCGATAATAATGAAATTGAGGTTGATGATTTGATGGAGTATATTAAAGGACCTGATTTTCCTACCGGCGGCATCATCTACGGGGTGCAGGGTATAAAAGAAGCATTTTTAACGGGGAAAGGAAGACTGGTGGTAAGGGCCAGAACTGAAATTGAAACTACTCCTTCAGGAAGAGAACGGATAGTGGTATCAGAGATACCCTACATGGTGAATAAAGCAGATATGATCAAAAAGACGGCTGACCTGATCAATGAAAAGAAAATTGAGGGTATATCTTATATCAACGATGAGTCGGACCGCGAGGGAATGCGGATAGTTATTATCCTTAAAAGAGATGCTACATCAAATGTCGTACTGAATAAATTATTCAAATACACACAGTTACAGAACTCATTTAACGTAAATAACATTGCTCTTGTAAATGGTCGACCAAGATCATTGACATTAAAACAGATGATATCATATTTTGTTAAACACCGCCACCTGGTTGTTCTAAGGCGTACAAAATATGAACTTGAACAGGCAAAGAAAAAGGCTCATATCCTTGAAGGATTGCTGGTTGCACTTGACAATCTTGACGATGTTATCAAACTGATAAGAAAATCGAAAACTCCCGATGAGGCAAAAACAGGTCTTATAAAGAATTTTGAACTGACAGAAATTCAGGCTAAAGCAATACTGGATATGAGACTGCACCGCCTTACCGGTCTCGAAAGAGATAAAATAAGGGAGGAATATAAAAGCCTGATGAATTTGATAGAGTATCTGAATGACATATTATCAGATGAAAGTCTTCAGATGAAAATTATCAGGGATGAGCTTTTTGAGATAAAAGAAAAATTTGGCGATGAACGCAGAACTGAGATTGTGCCTAATGTTGAGGAGTTTGATCCGGAAGATTTTTATGCTGATGAAGATATGGTTATTACCATTTCCAGGCTTGGCTATATTAAACGTACGCCACTGGTTGAGTTCAGACGGCAGGGGAGAGGTGGTATCGGTTCAAAGGGAGGAACAACACGCGATGAGGATTTCCTTGAACATTTATATATTGCCTCTATGCATAATACTATGCTGTTTTTTACAAAAAACGGTAAATGCTATTGGCTCAAAGTATACCAAATTCCCGAAGGGTCAAGAACGTCTAAAGGCCGGGCAATACAAAATATTCTAAATATTGAACCAAATGATTTTGTCAGGGCTTATATAAACGTGCAAAAGCTTGATGACGAAGAATATATCAATAACAATTTTATAATCCTTGGTACCAGAAAGGGTGTAATAAAGAAAACAACACTTGAAGCATATTCCCGTCCGCGACAAAATGGTATAAATGCAATTAATATCAGGGAAGGAGATGAGTTACTTGAAGCAAAATTAACCAATGGGAATCATGAGATTATGATGGCAGTCAGGTCAGGCAGGGCTATCAGGTTCCATGAAAGCAAGGTCAGGCCTATGGGAAGAACCGCATCCGGTGTAAGAGGTATTACACTTGGCTCCGGTAACGATGAAGTGATTGGAATGGTCGCTGTTGAGGAAGAGAAGGAAGACATACTGGTGGTTGCTGAAAAAGGTTACGGAAAACGCTCAAAGATAGGCGGTTACAGAATTACTAACCGTGGAGGAAAGGGTGTTAAAACCCTGAATATCACTGAGAAAACAGGAGCATTAATTGCTATGAAGGGGGTGCTTAATACTGATGACCTGATGATAATAAACCGCTCGGGACTTACAATCAGGGTTGCTGTTTCGGAGTTAAGAGTTATGGGCCGTACAACCCAGGGTGTCAGGTTAATAAACCTCAAAGAGGATGATTCGATCGCTGCCGTAGCCTATGTTAAGGTCAACGATGAGGATGAGCCGGAAAATGATTCTGAATCTTCTGAAAAAGAGGAGAAATAGAAAAACTATTATCACATTTATTAAAATGGCAAGGTACTTGGAAGTTACTTTAGTAAACAATATTTAAACAGAAGACAAAAGACAAAAGTTTAGAGTGAATACAATCTTCGGTCTATAGTTGGCGATTGGCAGTCGGCAATCGGCAATTTGAAGGGCAAAATATTCTTTTTCATGATTTTAAATCATTTGATAAAGTGATTGTGTGTTATAATTGTTTTGCTGTTATTTACTTTTTTGCCGACTGTGGACTGTGGACTGCCGACTGATTGGCAACTATTAATTATGTGATTTTTGATGTCGTAAAGATAGATTTGTGAATAATTCAGGCTCAATATTGCCATATTCGAAAATGAAACAGATATTACCAGTATTGCTTGTTTTACTCATATCTCTGGGTGGATGCTCAACAAAACGGTATGTAAGGCAAGCTGAACATCTTATTGATGATGGTAAACTTGAAGATGCCAGGGAACTGATTCATTTGGCAACTGATTCAACCGTCAATAATCAATGGGCAAAAACATACCTGGTATATGGTAAACTGGCACAGACAGCAGCTACATCAAAGAAAAAGAAAGACCGGGATTTGTTTGAAAACCCATTACAGCTCGCATATAAAAACTATGTAAAAGCACTGGATCTGGATGAAAAGGGAAAGCTTGATAATTCAGTGAGTCTTTTATTGCCTAAGTTGTCGAATGACTTTGTTGACAAAGGAGTGAAAGCTTTTAAGGCACGGAAATACAGGGAGGCAATGATCAGTTTTGAATATGTGTGTAAAATTGCCGAATATGATATTTTTAGAGGTTCGGTTGATACAGGCATAATATACAATGCAGGTCTGGCAGCATATAATGCAGAAATATATGAAAAAGCGGTAAAGCACTTCACTACATGTAAGGAAATGAATTACGGAGGGGTTAACCTGTACCTCTTGTTGAAGAATACTTATGCTTCAATGAATGATTCAGTTAATGTATTGCAGGTTCTTAAAGAAGCGTTTGAAAAATTTCCTGAAGAGAAAGAAGTACTGGTTCAACTGGTAAATTACTATATCTCTGCCGGTATGAATAATGAAGCTCTTGATTTTCTGAAGATCGCTAAAGAAAAGGACCCCGATAATGCTACCTATTTCTTTGCAGAAGGTTTAATTTACGACAGGATAGGAAAGGTTAAAAATGCAAAGAATGCTTATCAGAGATCAATTGATCTTGATCCGGACCTGTTTACTTCTCAATATAACCTGGGCGCACTGATTTTTAACCAGGGAGTAATAATGGTTGAAGAAGCTAATAAAATACTTGATAACGAGAAATACACAGCAGCAAGAGAAGTTGCCGATCTACAGTTTGCAGAGGCTTTACCATATCTCGAAAAGGCACATGAACTAAATAAAGATGACATCGATACAATGGAAACACTAAAATTGATATATTACAGGCTAAAAATGATGGATAAACACAGGCGGATAGATATAGAATTACAAAATTTTAAACGAGGAAATTAGTGATTAATAAAAAAAAATAATAAAATTGTAAAAACTTAATACTTTAGAACTTAAAACCGAAAACAAAATGAAACGA
>DAOVLD010000197.1 GCA_030631445.1 Bacteroidota bacterium | reverse complement strand
CGGTGAATATACCGATGTAGTTAAGTTTGGTTTTGGTACTGCACTAATTACAAACGATCTTGAATCAAAAATAAAGATATATAGAGAAGCCGGTGCAACACCCTTTTTCGGAGGAACCTTGTTTGAATCATTTATTATCAGGAATATGTTCGACGATTACCGGAAAATTCTTGATAAATACGGACTTGAACTTGCTGAGATCTCTGATGGATCAATGATAATACCTCATGACCAGAAGATTGATTATATAAGTAAACTGTCAGACCAGGTGAAAGTATTATCTGAAGTGGGTTCGAAACAGGCTGATATAGTTTTTTCTCCCGATCAATGGGTGTCAATGATGAAAACAGAACTTGATGCAGGAGCATGGAAAGTTATTGCTGAAGCAAGAGAAAGTGGAACAATCGGTATTTATAACAGTGACGGATCAGCAAATACCGAACTGATAAATGATATCATTAAACATGTTAAAATTGAAAATGTATTGTGGGAGGCTCCTATCAAATCGCAGCAGGTCTGGTTCATTAAACTACTGGGTGCTAATGTGAACCTGGGCAATATCGCACCAAACGAGGTGATCTCTCTGGAAGCGCTCAGACAAGGACTCAGAGGTGATACTTTTTACGAATTTTTACCTGATGAATTAAAACCGGATTAAAGAATAGTGGAAAGTTGAAAGTTTGTAAAGTTGAAAGTTCGTAAAGTTCAACTCATACTTTTAACTCTTAACTCTTACTTTTAACTTTATAACTTTATAACTTTTAACTCTTCTGTCTTTATGCAATTACGTGAATCAATTTCTCTTATTTTCAAAGGAATAGGGATGGGGGCTGCTAATGTGATACCGGGTGTGTCAGGGGGAACAATAGCTCTGATCACCGGAATTTTCGAGAAGCTTATTAATTCTATCAAGTCATTTGATCTAGAGGCGGTCAGATTGATCCTGAAAGGTGATTTTAAAGGGTTTTTCAACCGGGTTAACATGGGTTTTCTCTTGTCTGTTTTTTCCGGAATATTTGTCAGCATTCTTACTCTGGCAAAAATTCTTGGATACCTGTTTGAAAATTATCCAGTTTATATTTGGGCATACTTTTTCGGATTAATACTCGCTTCAGTATACTTTGTCGGAAGGAGAATTGAAAAAGTTGATATCCGGGTTGTTGTTACATTTATTGCCGGTACACTTGTGGCTGTTCTACTATCAGTTTTAAACCCTGCAACAGAAAACACCCGTATTTATTATCTAATACTTTGCGGGGTTGTTGCTATTTGCAGTATGATCTTGCCCGGACTTTCAGGGTCATTTGTACTTATTCTGATGGGTAACTACGAATTGATCTTTATTGAAGCGGTTAATGAATTTGATATGGGAGTACTTATTCCTGTGGGTGTGGGTGCTGTTGTCGGACTACTTGCTTTTTCACATATTCTGTCGTGGATATTCAAACGGTATAAAGATCAGACCATTTCACTTCTTACCGGTTTTATACTAGGTTCGCTTAGTATTCTCTGGCCATGGAAAAATGAGGTATATCAGACCAACCGGCTTGGTGAAACCTTGCTTAAATCCGGTGGTGATCCGGTTGTTATAGGCTATGAAAAATATCTTCCTCAACAATTTGATAATGAAGTAATTATTAGTATTTTACTTATGATAACCGGAATTATTACAATATGGGTTATTGAACGATATGCTGAAGTGAAAAAAGTAGAGTAAGTTGAGTAGTTGAGTAAGGTGAAGAAAAGGCAGAAGGCAGAAGACAGAAGGCAAAAGTGAAGAGCAAAGAATCAGCAACCAGTTACAAGTAACCAGAAACCAGTAACCAGTTATGAAACAATACGGCCTCATAGGATTTCCATTAACACATTCATTTTCTGAAAAGTATTTTGCAAAAAAATTCAGAAAAGAAAAGATTGGCGATGTAGAATATATGAATTTTCCATTGCAAAGTATCGGGGAAATAATGTCGCTTGTTTTTGATAATCCGGAAATTTATGGCCTTAATGTAACTATACCCTACAAAGAGCAAGTGATCCCGTTTTTAAATGATATTGATCCTGAAGCTAATGAAGCCGGGGCAGTAAATACAATTAATATATCACGAAAGAATAATAAAATATTCTTAAAAGGTTATAATACCGATATAATTGGTTTTATTCAATCATTACCGGCTGATATTTCACAAAAACATAAGAATGCGCTTGTTCTTGGTACAGGAGGGGCTTCAAAAGCTGTTGTCTGTGGACTTAAGAAGTTGAATATTAAATATCAATTAGTGTCCAGAACCGGCAAGCCGGGATGTGTTACTTATAAGGATCTGGATGAGAAAACAATCCGGAAAAATACTCTTATCATTAATACAACTCCTCTGGGAATGCACCCTGATACCGGTTCACTTCCGGATATCCCTTACTGGTATCTGTCTGAAAAACACTTGCTGTATGACCTGATCTATAATCCGTCAGTAAGCCGGTTTCTTATGGAAGGCAAAAAGCATGGAGCCGGCATGATGAATGGCTTGCAAATGCTTGAAAATCAGGCTGAAGAATCATGGAAGATATGGAAAGGTGGAAGAATGGGAAGATGGAAAATATAGAATACAAGAAATAAATAATTGTATAACAAAATCATACAAGAAATGAAAACCATCAGAAATATTGCTATAGTCATTATTATCCTTATTGCTTGTGTTGTGATTATTGGCAGGATTTTTCCCGTTATTTATTATAATACTGAAGTTACTGTAAATGTTCCGGTACAGATAGTATTTACCGGATATACTGATGCCGGAAAGATGGGAGAATGGATCCCCGGTTTTAAGAGAATTGAATATTTAGGGGGCATTATGATGGGGCAGGGGACCAGGTTAAGATTGGTTCTTAATAATAATGGAAAGCAAACAACAGCTATCCAGGAGATAAAAAAGATAATGTGGAATAAACTAATCGAGTACACGCTGGATGAAAAAAGAATTACTGTAAGTACAACTGTTATATTTATTCCCGGAGATGACTCCACTATTGTAATAACTGAAAATGAGGCACATGGGAAAGGCTTTTTTTGGGCAACATTCCTGCCATTTATGAAACCTGCCATTTCATCAAAAGCCCGGAAGAGCCAGGAAATGTTCAAAGCAGCAATGGAAAAAGATTTTAGCTGAAAGGAACATTTAACCCAAACATATAACGTTTAACGTATAACTTCTATATCCTTATCCCTGATTAGGATATTCGATATTTGTGAGGAACAAGCCATGAGCAGGTGCCGAAGCAGATGCTTTCGACCGGTCTTTTGATTCAATGATCTTTTTGAATTCATCAATCCCCAATTTTCTACGTCCTACCTCCAGCAGGGTACCCACAATTGCCCTTACCATATTTCTCAGAAAGCGGTCGGCTTTAATAGTAAATATTATCTGATTACCGGTTTGTTCCCACTTTACCAGGGACACTCTGCAGTTATTGGTTTTAACATCAGTATGAAGTTTCGAGAAACTCGTAAAATCAGTGTAATCATAAAGGAGAAGAGAGGCTTTATTCATTTTGTCAACATCAAGCTGACCATATAAATGATAAGAAAATTCCCGGTTGAACGGATCTTTCTTTTTACTGATATAGTATTTATATGTTCTGCTTAGTGCATCAAATCGTGCATTGGCATCCGTGGTTACTCTGGCTATTTTGTTAATTGCAATGTCATCCGGAAGAATACCGTTCAGTTTATAAACCCATTTTTCATCCTTGTCAAGTTTATTATTTGATGACTCAAAATGCGCCGTAAAGAAGCTTGCATGAACGCCGGTGTCAGTCCTGCCGGCACCAACAGTTTCAATTTCTTCCTGCAGCATAGTTGACAGGGCATTGTTCAGTGTTTCCTGAACTGTTAGGGCATTTTGCTGTACCTGCCAGCCATGATAACGGGTGCCGTTGTATGACAAGTAAATGAAATACCTGCAAGGAGTCTTTTTTGGCATGATAGTTTATTATATAAATAAACATCAAGATTAATATTTTTTGAGGAAATTTTCCAATATTCGTTAAAAAAACTCATAGGATGACTTCAACCTAAATTGAGCG
>DAOVLD010000165.1 GCA_030631445.1 Bacteroidota bacterium | reverse complement strand
ATTAATTTAGTATATTGTGGTAATAGAAATAGTTTGAAATTCTAACCTGTAAAATTTTTATAATTATGAAAATCACTGTAATAGGCGCAGGCAATGTTGGTGCAACTTGTGCTGATGTAATGGCTCGAAAAGAGCTGGCAAACGAAATTATTCTGGTTGACATTATCGAAGGTATTGCTGAAGGTAAAGCTTTGGATATGTGGCAAACAGCCCCGGTTGACGGAACCGATACCCGTGTAGTTGGTGTAACTAACGATTATTCCAAAACAAAGGATTCTGATATTATTGTTATCACTTCAGGAGTTCCCAGGAAACCTGGAATGTCGAGAGACGATCTGATCGGAACAAATGCAAAAATTGTTAAAAGTGTCACTGAACAGGCTATTAAGTATTCACCCGATGCTATTATTATTGTAGTAGCTAATCCGCTGGATGTTATGACATATACTGCCAGTTTGGTTTCAAAGAAAAACCGGAACCAAGTTTTCGGTATGGCAGGTATTCTCGATACATCAAGGCTTAAAGCATTTGTGGCTGCAGAATTAAATGTTTCAACACGCGATATCCAGACATTATTGCTTGGTGGACATGGCGATACAATGGTACCGTTGCCCAGTTATACAACTGTTAGTGGAATTCCTATCACTCAGCTTCTTGATAAAGATAAGATTGAAGCAATTGTGCAAAGAACCCGTGGTGGTGGTGGAGAGATTGTAAAACTTATGGGAACGTCAGCATGGTATGCACCGGGAGCTGCAGTTGCACAAATGGTTGAATCTATTGTACGCGATCAGCACAGAATTCTTCCTGTTTGCGTTGAATTGAAAGGTGAATACGGAATGAAAGATGTTTTTCTAGGAGTGCCGGTAAAACTTGGGAAAGAAGGTATTGAAGAAATAATTGAGGTAGATCTTAACAAGGAAGAAATGGAACTGTTGACAGCATCTTCTAACGCTGTTAAAAATGTTATGGGTGTCCTGGATAATATGAACCTGTTCTAATAGATAGAACTTATTTAAATTTCTATGAATAAAAAAGTGCCCCGGCGGGGCATTTTTTTATTATCTTTGCGCAACTTTCAAAAAACGATAAATTAATATTAAACAGGAATAAAAATAATTGATATGCGTAACAGAGGAGTAATTATTTTATTTGCCATAGCGCTGACATTTGTCACAATCTACCAGCTTTCGTTTACCGTAAGAAGTTATTTCGTAAAACGGAATGCTGTAGAATATGCCAGTGGTGACCTGGGGAAAGAAACTGATTATCTTGATTCGATAGCTGGACTGAATAAGAATGAGTGGAGTTTTCTCGGGAATACATATAAAGAAGTTCAGGAGAAAGAGTTAAATCTGGGCCTTGACCTGAAAGGAGGAATGGATGTAATTCTTGAAGTTTCTGTGGTTGATGTTGTTAAAGCTTTGTCAAACTATAGTAAAGATACAACTTTTGTCGGTGCCATACGATTAGCCCAGGATTATCAAAAAGATAGCCAGGAGGATTTTATTACTCTTTTTGGAAGAGCTTTTGAAGAAATAGACCCGAATGCAAGATTAGCTGCAATTTTTGGAACACTTGACCTGAAAGAGAAAATTGATTTTAATTCTACTAACCAGGAAGTCCTGAAAGTATTGAAGGATGAAATCCATGTTGCAATTAATAATTCATTCAATATTCTGAGGAGCAGGATTGACCGGTTTGGTGTTGCTCAGCCAAATATTACAAAGCTGGAAACACAAGGACGGATTATGGTTGAATTACCAGGGGTAAAAGATCCCGAAAGAGTTCGAAACCTGCTCCAGAGTACTGCCCATCTTGAATTTTGGGAAACTTATGAAAATTCTGAAGTATATCCTTACCTGATAGAAGCAAATAATATCCTGCAAGAAATTCAGGGAGATTTTATGCCGGAAGAAGATGCAGGGAAATCTGAGGATTCCGAAATCGAAGTTGAATCTGAACCTGTTGCCGTTCAGGATTCTGCTGTTGAAGAATCCCTGCTTGACATGATTGAAGCTGATACAATGGCTGAAACAGGGGAACCCGAAAATATTGAACAGTTCAATCTGCAGAATCCATTATTTGCAGTGCTTTATCCGCATATAATTAACGGACAACTTGTTCCGGGTAGTGTTATCGGATATTCTCATTACAGGGATACAGCCAAAGTGAATGAGTTTCTCAGCATGAAGCAGATACGATCCCACTTCCCCAGGGATATGAAGTTCTTCTGGTCTGTTAAGCCTTATAAATATGATGAAACACAAACTCTGTATGAACTTCATGGGATTAAGGTTACCACCCGTGATGGTAGAGCCCCTTTGAGTGGTGAAGTAATCACTTCTGCAAGAACAGCACAAAGTCAATACTCGGCAAACGTAGAGGTTAACATGTCTATGAATGCCGAAGGTGCAAAAACATGGGCAAGAATGACCCGGGAGAATATTGACCGATGCCTTGCAATTGTTCTGGATGGGTATGTTCGTTCAGCACCCAGGGTGTCAAATGAAATTAAAGGTGGTAGTTCCGAAATTACCGGTGACTTTACTATTGAAGAAGCAGAAGACCTTGCAAATATACTTAAATCAGGTAAGCTGCCTGCTCCGGCAAATATTATTCAGGAAGCAATTATTGGTCCTTCCCTGGGTAAAGAAGCTATTGATTCAGGACTAAATTCTTTCCTGATCGCATTTTTAGTGATTATGCTCTATATGGTTTTTTATTATAGCCACAGAGCTGGGTTAGTTGCAGATATTGCCCTTATTGTTAACATGTTCTTCCTCCTTGGTGTGCTGGCATCACTTGGTGCCGTTCTCACATTGCCGGGTATTGCAGGAATTATTCTTACAATTGGTATATCTGTTGATGCCAATGTGTTAATATTTGAACGAATAAGGGAAGAACTAAAAGCAGGGAAAGGGATTAAACTGGCTATAGCTGATGGGTACAAGAATGCATATTCAGCTATAATTGATGCGAACGTAACAACCCTGTTAACCGGAACAGTTCTTTATCTTGTTGGTACAGGGCCTATCAAAGGTTTTGCTACTACCCTGGTAATTGGTATTCTGACATCATTGTTTTCAGCAATATTTATTACACGCCTGATTTTTCTCCAGGTACTTTCAAAGAACAACAAGCTTACATTCGCTACAGAAATTACTGAAGGAGCTTTCAAAAATACACAGGTTGATTTTCTGGGTAAACGTAAAATATTCTATGTAATATCGGGAGTAATTATTTTAATAGGAGTCTTCTCTCTTTTTACCCGTGGATTAAATACAGGTGTTGATTTTACCGGAGGACGGACCTATGTTGTGAGATTGAAACAGAAAGCAGATATCGAGGAAATCAAAAACAATCTTGCTGTAAGCTTTAACGAAGTGCCCGGAGTGAAAATATTTGGAAATGATCACCAGGTGAAAATTACTACCAAGTTTATGATAGAAGACAAAAATGCTGACAATGAAGTGGAGACAAAATTACATGAAGGTTTTTTACCAATCATTGGTGGTGATGTATCTTTAAATGAATTTCTATCAGATTATCGGCAAAGTTCACAAACTGTTGGGCCAACTATCGCAGATGATATTAAAATACAGGCTGTCTGGGCAGTATTTCTCTCTCTTGTTTTTATATTCCTCTATATACTCCTCAGGTTCAGGAACTGGCAATATGGTCTTGGCGCTTTAATTGCTCTTGTTCATGATTCTCTCATTATTCTGGGAATCTTTTCAATTTTTTATGGGATGATGCCTTTCTCGCTTGAAATAGACCAGGCTTTCATTGCAGCTATCCTTACAGTAGTTGGTTATTCAATTAATGATACTGTTGTTGTATTCGACAGGATCAGGGAATACATGGGCATTTATCGTAAGCGTGAAAGAACAGAGATTATGAACCGGGCATTGAATAGTACTCTTAGCCGTACTTTTAGTACCTCACTTAGTACTTTTATAGTATTGCTGTCAGTATTTATTTTTGGTGGTGAGGTTATTCGTGGCTTTGCTTTTGCTCTTATGGTTGGTATTATAGTTGGAACCTATTCTTCATTGTTTATTGCAACTCCTGTTGTATTTGATACCATTAAAAAAGCCGGTACCATTAGAGTACTTCGGGGAAAGAAACATCAGTAGTAAACTTAAAACCCCCTATGAAACATATCATGGTTTTTTTCTTTTTTTTGTGAATTATTCGGGTTAATTTAGCATTTCAGTTTACGGAATTTGGTATCGTTTGAAATAAATATAAAATGAACCATCTATTATTCATCAGCGGGCAGGAAATATTCATAGTAATGATTGTTGTTTTGTTGCTCTTTGGTGCCAATAAAATTCCTGAAATTGCCAAAGGGTTGGGAAAAGGATTGCGTGAATTCAGGAAGGCAACGGATGATATTAAGAGGGAAATAAATGACCAGACAAGGGAAATCACCGATGATGTTAAGAAGTTTAAAGACGATCTGACGAAAGAAGACTAAAGTCAAGTCAAAAGTCAAAAGCTTGCCACGTGAAATGCGACGAAGGAGCATATTTCACTGTGGTCAAAAGTATAATGTGTTGATAATATACTCAATATACAATGTTGTTTAAGGCATTGATTTCCATGAACTTTGTGCTCTTTGGAAAAATGAAGAAATGGAATGCTATAGTACCCAATATTCCAATATTCCAGGATAACTATGCATTATCCCGAAGAACTAAAATATTTTAAGAATGATTGTTGCAGATAATGTAAAGAAATCTTTTGGTGATCTTCAGGTTCTAAAAGGTATAAATATGCAGGTAAATAAGGGAGAGATTGTGTCAATAGTTGGTGCTAGTGGTGCAGGCAAAACAACATTCCTTCAGATTCT
>DAOVLD010000129.1 GCA_030631445.1 Bacteroidota bacterium | reverse complement strand
GGATAAAATCCAACTTTAGGTGATACAAAAATAGAAACTTTATTCAAAAATGGAATATTGTAGTTTTATTTTGCACAGATTAATCAAAAAAGCCCCTCATTTTTTCAAAAAAGTTTTTGTCAGAACTGGTAGGTTTTGGAGCAAAATTTTCCGACTCATTTAATTTAGTCAGGGCACGCTTTTCTTCGTTAGTAAGGGTTTTTGGGATCCAAACGCTTAAAGTAACAAGCAAGTCTCCTTTACCATAACCATTAACATCAGGGATTCCTTTACCTCTAAGTCTGAGTATTCTCCCTGGTTGAGTTCCCGGGTCTATCTTAATTTTCACTTTACCCTCAACGGTTGGTATTTCAATCTGAGTTCCGAGAGCAGCTTCTGCAATACTCAGGTAGAGGGAATACATAAGGTCATTACCATCTCGAATCAGGTCAGGGTGTTTTTCTTCATCAATTATTACGATCAGGTCGCCATTTATTCCGCCTCTTCTGGCTGCGTTTCCTTTTCCTGAAACAGTCATCTGCATTCCTTTACCTACCCCGGCCGGTATATTGATCTTGATCACTTCATTATCTCTGAAAACTCCTTCACCCTGACATTCAGGACATTTTTCAGAGATAGTTTTTCCCTGTCCGTTACAGGATGGGCATGTGCTGGAGGTTTGTACCTGTCCAAGGAAAGTATTGGATATCCTGGTAACCTGGCCGGCACCGCGACATGTTGAACATGTATGATAAGCAGTTCCGTTTGCAGCACCTGTGCCATTACATTGTTTACATGAGATATATTTATTGACTTTTATCTTTTTTTCAACTCCACTTGCAATGTCTTTCAATGTAAGTTTTACCTTAACCCTGAGATTTGATCCTTTTATTGTTCTTTGTGCAGTACGGCTGTTGCCAAAACCACTAAAGCCTCCAAAACCGCCGAATCCTCCACCAAAAATATCACCAAACTGGGAAAAAATGTCTTCAACGGTCATTCCCCCTCCGGAAAAACCACTGCCTGCACCGCTTACACCAGCATGTCCAAAACGATCATACCGGGATTTTTTCTGGTCATCCCGGAGTACTTCATATGCTTCTGCTGCCTCTTTAAATTTTTCTTCAGCACCGCTATCTCCCGGGTTTTTATCAGGATGGAATTTCAGGGCCTGCTTCCTGTAAGCTTTCTTAACTTCATCTTTAGAAGCATCTTTTGAGACACCTAAAACATCGTAATAATCTCTTTTGCCCATAAAATATTCTTAATCAATCTTAAAAATCCACCTTCTTTAATGGTGGTTTTTTTTTTTGTGCAATTCAAAGCCACCTTCTTAGAGGGTGGATACTTACTGCATGTATTATCTAGTCGCCAATTATCACTTTCGGATACCTGATAATTTTTTCGTTAAGAAAATATCCTTTTTGGATTACATCGAGGACTTTTCCTTTAAGTTTTTTTTCAGGGGCCGGAATTTTAGTTACAGCTTCATGTATATCTATGTCAAATTTCTTATGCATGGCATCAATTTCCTTGATACCGGAAGATTTTAAGAATTCACCGAACTTATTGTAAATAAGATCGATACCGTCCTTTATTTCCTTACATCCTTTTGTGTCTTCCATAGATTTAAGTGCCCTGTCAAAATCATCCATTACCGGCAGAAGGTTTAGCAAAATTTCTGCATTGGCTGATTTAATTAATTCAATTCTTTCTTTTAAGGTACGTTTCCTGTAATTATCAAAATCGGCTGACAATCTGATATATTTATTTTGAAACTCTGCAATTTTTTCAGCAGCAGTTTCCCTGGTTTTATCAGTTTTTTTAGTTTGCTCTACTGCCTTTTTAGATTGTTTCGAACTTGCTTTCTTTACCCTGGTTTTCTTTTCAGTCTCCTTTATCTTTGTATAGTCCTGCTTTCCCTTTTTATTAATGACCACATTTTTATCTTCCATTGTTGGTTTTGATTTATCTGTCATTTCTTATTCGTTTTTACATTGGTTGCCAATAAAATTCACCGGCTTAGATACAAAACACCTGCCAATTTATTCTTTACGCCAAATTGGCATGCAGAAAAAAATGATAAAATGAATAAATGATTAAATGAGTGAATGATAAAATGAACTAAATTGACTAAAATGATTAAAATGAAAAGTAAAGGTAATTAATTAGTCAGTAGTTAACAATTAGCAGTCCATAGTTCACAGTCGGCAGTCAACAGTCCACAGTCGGTAGTTAACAAAAAAATGCAAAGTATAATGAGATTAGCCATTTTAGCACTTCTTCATTTTGGTGCTTTAAACTTCTTCTCTTCCCATTTACTCATTTAATCATTTACTCATTTACTCATTTCAAACTTAAGACACTGAATAGATACAACAAATGAGGTGTGCTTAGAACTATAGGTATTTATGACTCCAGACGTTTTATCCCGGCACCGATCTTTCTAAGGCGCATATCAATTTCCTGGTATCCTCTGTCGATTTGTTCGATATTGTGGATTATACTGGTGCCTTCAGCCGAAAGAGCTGCAATGAGCAAAGCAACTCCGGCGCGGATATCAGGAGATGACATGGTTGTTCCACGAAGTTTAAACTGGCGATTAAGACCAATAACAGTTGCCCTGTGAGGATCGCAAAGGATAATCTGAGCACCCATATCAATCAGCTTATCAACGAAAAACAATCTGCTTTCAAACATTTTCTGGTGGATAAGTACACTTCCTTTAGCCTGAATAGCTACAACGAGCAAAATGCTAAGGAGATCAGGTGTAAGTCCAGGCCAGATACCATCGGAAATGGTTATGATAGAGCCGTCAATGAATGTCTCAATTTCATAATGGTATTGTTCGGGAATATATATGTCATCATTCTGTTTTTCAAGTTTTATTCCAAGTTGCTTAAAAGCATCAGGTATGATACCCAGGTTTTCGTATGAAACATTTTTAATTGTTATCCCGGAACCGGCTATAGCTGCCAAGCCAATAAAGCTTCCTACCTCAATCATATCCGGCAGGATCGTATGATCACATCCCCCGAGTTCCTTGACTCCTTTGATCTTTAACAGGTTTGATCCTAAACCGGTAATCTGTGCTCCCATTTTGATTAGCATCCGGCAAAGTTGTTGAATATATGGCTCACATGCAGCGTTGTAAATTGTTGTTTCACCAGGAGTAATAACAGAAGCCATTAATAAATTTGCTGTTCCGGTAACAGATGCCTCATCCAGATGCAAATAGGCTCCTTTCATAGATTCAGATTCAACTTTATAAAAACCATCATTTTGATCATAGATGAATCTGGCACCTAATTTTTCAAAACCAATAAAATGTGTATCAAGTCGTCTTCTTCCGATCTTATCCCCGCCTGGCTTTGGAATATATCCCTTGCCATACCTTGCCAGAAGCGGACCAATGATCATGATTGAGCCTCTTAAACTTGCACTTTTTTCTTTAAACTCCGGGGAATGGAGGAGGTCAATTTCGATATTTGAGCTGTGGAAGATATATGTTGATTTTTTTTCTTTTTGAATTGAAACACCAAGAAATTCAAGAAGTTCTAATAGCTTGCTAACATCCCTGATATAGGGAATATTCCGGATAGTAATTTTTTCAGGGGTTAGAAGAGTGGCGCATATAACCTGAAGAGCTTCATTTTTTGCACCCTGCGGAACGAGTTCCCCTTTTAACTTTTCTCCCCCCTTTATTTCAAAGGTGCTCATTCAGATTATTTTGATTTTTTTAAAATAGTTTTTTTACTTTTTTCTGTACTTCTTTTTTCGGGGCTTAGATAATAATTCTTTACTATTGGTTAGTTGAAAATCATCCGGCACCTTAAGTTTTCCATGAGACATTTCTTCCAAATCTTTCAGAATAACACTGTCATGTGCCACGTTAAGATTCCATATGAGATAAGATTTCTTCATATGGTTAGCTATCAGAGTAATAAGATATTCTTTTTCTGCCTGATCTTCAATATTGCAAGCTTTTTCAATTATCAATTCCACAACCCTGCCGTAATGAAGGTATTTTATCCTGTTTTTAATATAAGGTACATGTTTGGGTTTGGATAAAAGAGTTTCCTTTGCAGGTGTAGGAAAAGGAGAATCAATATCAAGCGTAAAATCAGACATTAGTGCAAGGTGATCCCATAGTTTATGCTTAAAATCGCTAATATCACGAAGATGAGGGTTCATGTTACCCATTACAGAAATGATGGTTTTTGCAGCCTTGTTCCTTTCTGTCCTGTCCTCAATGGTTGATAAATGATTAACCATTTTCTGGATATTTCTTCCATATTCCGGTAAAACCAATTTTTTCCTCTGCGTGTTGTAATCAAATGCTTTTTCCATAACAGCTATATTCTAATCTGCGCAAATCTAATTGAATTTCAAATAGAAATCAAAATTTTGATTAATTATTAACAATTTTCAGTTTAGCAAATTTTAGAAGCAGCCGTTTCTTTCCATGATTGCGAAAAAAAACAGTTGCTTTGGTATCGGGATAAATTCCTTCGAGGGAGAGTACTTTACCAATACCGAAATTGTTATGTTCAACAACCATTCCGGGCTGGATATTCACAGGGTCATCCGCTTTCAGGTTGTAAAAATTGCTTTTTGATAGCTTTACTTTCCCTGGCGGGGCCCAGTTCAATTCTGATTTTTTTGATGAAGTATTTCTTAAATAGAATTTTTGATAACCTTTTTGTGAATAGGTGGATTTATGCCTTGTAAAGCCGTTTGATCCTGTTTTATTATTGATATTGATCCAGTCAAGGTATTTATCGTCTATTTCTCTTATGAATCTGCTTGGTCTGGGATTTTCAAGTGTTCCATATCGATATCTTGTAGCAGCAAAGCAAAGGTAAACCTGTTTTTCGGCACGGGTAACAGCAACATAGAACAGGCGGCGTTCTTCCTCAAGATCCTTAGGATCATAAACTGACATATAAGAAGGGAACAGGTTCTCCTCAAGTCCGGCAACATAGACATACTGAAATTCCAGTCCTTTGGCAGAATGAACAGTCATAAGTGTAACTTTTTCTTTATCTTCCTTTGTTTCAGTATCCTGGTCAGTAAGCAGGGATACATTCTGTAGATATTCTGACAGTACGGGAATTTCATTTTCTTCACTTGTATTGGCTGAAGTGAATTCCCTGATCCCGTTCAGCAATTCCTGAACATTATCGTATTTAGACATGATCTCGGGTGAATCAGGATCATGAAGATCTTTCAATATACCGGTTTTTAATGCAACTTCTTTTGCCAGATCATAGGCATCATTTTTCTTTAGCAGGGATGTAAAGTGATCAATTTGCCCGGCAAATGAGTTAATTCTTTTTTGTATCCCCTTGTTAATTCCAATTTTGTATTTATCCGGGGTAGTAATAACCTTCCAGATTGCTACATTATTATCCATTGAGCATTTTAGTATCTTATCCAATGAGGTTTTTCCGATACCACGTGCCGGGTAATTTATGATCCTTTTTAAGGCTTCTTCATCATTATGATTAACCATCAGTCTGAAATAGGCCAGAAGATCTTTGATCTCTTTGCGTTGATAAAATGATAATCCTCCGTATACTTTGTAAGGTATATTTCGTTTTCTGAATGCTTCTTCAAGAATCCTTGACTGGGCATTTGTACGGTAAAGGACTGCATATTTACTGTACTTGTTTTTTTCTCTCAGAGCATTATCAAAGACCGAATTAGAAATAATAAATCCCTCCTCTGTATCTGTCGTTGCTGTAATGACTTTTATTTTTTCTCCTGTTTCCTTTTTGGAATAAACTTTTTTAGGAATGCGACCCGCAT
>DAOVLD010000110.1 GCA_030631445.1 Bacteroidota bacterium | reverse complement strand
GTCAAGCGACCGGCCGGCTATACCCTGAACCACTATAGCCGACGACTGGATACCTACATTTCCTCCCATAGCTGCAATAAGAGGAATAAAGAATACCATCTGGGGGTTTATTTTCAGGACCCCTTCATAATGTGATATCACCAGTGCACCTAAAATACCTCCTAACAGGCCAATTAGCAACCACGGTAAACGAGCTCTCGTTATAACAAAAACTTTATCTGAATGTTCAATATCCTCAGAGATACCGGAAGCCATCTGGTAATCCTTTTCAGCCTCATCCCTGATAAAATCAACAACATCGTCAATGGTGATCCGCCCTATAAGACGGACAATTGAATCAACCACCGGCAAAGCAACCAGATCATACTTGTCCATAATATTAGCTACTTCTTCTCCTGAAGTTTCAGTCTTTACATAAATAATATCTTCATTAGCAATGTCTTTAATTATTGCAGTATTTTGTGCCAAAAGCATCTTTTTCAACGAAACGGTACCTTTTAACTTATTGTTATCATCTACTACGTAAACATAATATACCTCATCAACACTCTCAGCCTGTTTGCTCATCTCTTTCAGGCATTTCATAATTGTCCAGTTCTCATTTACTTTGATCAGCTCTTTTCCCATCAATCCGCCTGCTGAATCTTCATCATATGAAAGCAGATCAACAATATCACCAGCCAGTTCAACATCACCTATATGCAGAAGGACATCTTCCTTTTTTTCTTCAGACAATTCACCGATTATATCAGCAGCATCATCAGTATCCATATTATTAATAAACTGTCTGGCAATAACCTTCCCCGGAATTACTTTCAGGAATCGTTCCCTGTCATCTTCTTCAAGTTCAGCAAGGACATCAGACGCAATTTCCCCCTCAAGCAACAAGTATAAAAACCTTGCCTCTTTAATATTCAACTCGTTATACAGTTCTGCTATGTCTGCAGCATGAAGATCCTGAATAAGCTCTTTTGCTTTACTTTCATTTCCCGTCCCGATAACTTCCCTGAGCTCATCCAGGTATTCCCTTGTTAATTCAAACTGACTTGCCATCTTAAAGTTTTTTATCTATTCATAAATTATTTGCAATGAAATTGGTAAGAGTGATAAACTCTTCTACCCCTAATTCTTCAGGTCTTTTATTCATCAATGCCTCATCTGTCGGCTGATTAAATAAACCATTTTTTAAGGAATTACGCAAAGTTTTTCGCCTTTGATTAAAACCGGTTTTAACTACACGAATAAACAAGTGTTCATCACATGGTAAATTTTTCCTCTTATTCCGCGTTAATCTCAGAACAGCTGACTTAACTTTGGGAGGAGGAAAAAAAACGTTTTCATTCACAAAAAACAGAATTTCGATATCGTAATATGCCTGTAACAGAACACTCAAAATTCCATATTTTTTTGTTCCCGGTCCTGACCTGATCCGCTCAGCTACTTCCTTTTGTACCATACAAACCACCTCCTCTATCTGATCCTTACTCTCAAGCACCTTGAAAAATATCTGACTTGAAATATTGTACGGAAAATTTCCGATTAAAGAAATTTTTCCGGTAAACACATTACCCAAATTAAGTTTAAGTATGTCCTTCTCAATGATCCGTTCATTCATTTCGGGGAATTTTTCCCTGAGGATCTGTACTGCTTCATTGTCTATTTCAACAAGCCATGTTTTGTTTTTGTATCTTCCAGGTAAAAATTGAGTTAACGTACCCGTACCTGCACCTACCTCAACCAGAGATTGTACATCCTGCACCTGCAACGAATTGGCTATCTTTCGCGCAATATTGTTATCTGTTAAAAAATGCTGACCCAGTCTTTTTTTTGGTTTAATATAGCTCATTCTACCCGTTAATTGAAATAGTTCCAAATTTCGTAAATCCATTTGCCATTTCAAAGTAAAAATTATTATCAATATCTTATTCCTTCATTCTGTTAATAACTCTTCCTTGTCTTGCCGGAGTGTTTGCATTATATTTGCCTGACAGGTTTATAATACACTTTTAATACCCTATACTTTCCAATGCCCAATAACTTTGATGAAACTGTTCCGGGAGAAGGAACCCGACCGGTAAAACAAAAAGTAAAACTTATCCTCGAAGACAATACTGCCTTTGAAGGAAAACCATTTGGTGCGGAAAAGGCTATATCGGGCGAGGTGGTATTCAACACTGCTATGACAGGTTACCCTGAAAGTCTGACCGATCCATCCTATAAAGGTCAGATCCTCGTCCTTACCTACCCTTTAATAGGAAACTATGGCGCCCCTCGCACCGAAATGGAGGATAACCTTAATAAATTTCATGAATCAGGCAATATACACATCTCAGGATTGGTAGTTTCAGATTACTCCTTCGAATACAGCCACTGGAACGCGGAGGACAGTCTTGGTAACTGGCTTAAGAAAAATAATATTCCCGGAATATATGGAGTTGACACCAGGGCACTCACTAAAAAGCTAAGAGAGAAAGGAACAATGCTGGGAAAAATTATTGTGGATGAAAATATTCCTTTTTATGATCCCAACACTAAAAACCTTGTCGAAGAAGTATCCGTTAAGGAAAAACAAATATACGGCACAGGGAAATTTAAAATACTACTTATTGATTGTGGTGTGAAATATAATATAATCAGATCACTGCTTGAACGAAACACCACTGTTATAAGGGTGCCGTGGGATTATGATATCACCTGTGAGGAATATGACGGGCTTTTTATTTCGAATGGTCCCGGAGATCCTAAACAATGCCTGGCTACTATCGGAAATATTAAAAAAGCATTCGATGCAGAGAAACCGGTATTTGGTATATGTCTTGGCAATCAACTTATGGCACTGGCATCAGGTGCTGATACCTACAAGCTTAAATATGGTCACCGCAGTCATAACCAACCTGTTATCAGAACAGGATCAAACAAGGCATATATCACTTCCCAGAATCATGGTTTCGCAGTTGATAACAAAACTCTGAACAATCAATGGGAACCTCTTTTTACAAATATAAACGACGAAACAAATGAAGGAATGATCCATAAATCAAAACCTTTTTTCTCAACCCAGTTCCACCCGGAGGCATCAGGAGGACCAACAGATACTGCATTCCTGTTTGATAAGTTTATTGAAATGATAAGTACGAATAAAAAAGTGGACATAGTATGATTGAAACAGGAAAAATAAGTAAGGTGCTGCTTTTAGGTTCCGGTGCTTTGAAAATTGGTGAAGCAGGCGAATTTGATTACTCGGGATCACAGGCATTAAAAGCACTTCGTGAAGAAAATATTGAAACTATCCTTATCAATCCGAATATCGCAACAGTTCAAACTTCAGAAGGGATAGCAGACAAAATATACTTCCTCCCGGTAACTCCTTATTTTGTTGAAGAGGTTATTAAGAAAGAAAAACCCGATGGTATCCTGCTCGCGTTCGGAGGGCAGACTGCCCTGAACTGTGGAATTGATCTGTATAAAGAAAAAGTATTCGAAAAATATAATATCCGGGTACTGGGAACCCCTATCCGGTCTATTATGGAAACTGAAGACCGGGATTTATTTATCAAAAAACTGGCAGAGATCAATGTCCTGACACCCAGAAGTATTGCAGTCAGCAAGGTTAAAGATGGAATAATAGCAGCAGAGAGTCTTGGTTATCCCGTAATTATCAGGTCGGCATATTCACTTGGCGGGCAGGGAAGCGGTTTCTGTAAAAACAAGGAAGAATTGCATGACATGGCTTCCAGGGCATTTTCCTATTCCGGACAGATCCTTGTGGAAGAATCACTGAAAGGATGGAAAGAGGTTGAATATGAAGTGGTACGCGACCGGTACGACAATTGTATCACGGTTTGCAATATGGAGAATTTTGATCCATTGGGCATACATACGGGCGAAAGTATCGTGGTAGCACCGTCACAAACACTTACTAACACAGAATATCATAAGCTGCGGGAACTATCCATTAAGGTTATCCGGCATATCGGTATTATCGGGGAGTGTAACATTCAGTATGCACTTGATCCGAATTCAGAGGAATACAGGGTAATTGAAGTGAACGCCCGCCTCTCCCGCTCAAGCGCACTTGCATCCAAAGCAACCGGATATCCCCTGGCATTTATTGCAGCTAAACTAGGTGTCGGGTACGGGCTGCATGAGCTTAAGAATTCTATTACCAAAACAACCACCGCCTTCTTTGAACCGGCACTGGATTATATTGTTTGTAAAATACCGCGGTGGGACCTGAATAAATTCGATGGTGTTTCTCACCTTATCGGCAGTAGTATGAAAAGTGTGGGCGAGGTAATGTCCATCGGGAGAACCTTTGAAGAAGCAATCCAGAAAGGATTAAGAATGATAGGTCAGGGGATGCACGGATTTGTAGGAAACCGGATCGCCGGGTTTAAGAACATCGATGAAGAACTAGCGCAACCCACCGACATGCGCATATTTGTTATTGCCGAAGCACTGGAAAAGAAATTTACTGTCGAGAAAATAAATCAGCTGACAAAGATCGATAAATGGTTCCTCTACAAACTGAAGAATATTATTGATCTTAAAAAGGACCTTACTAATTACAATAAGATCGACAAGTTACCGGTTGACACTCTCCGGGAAGCAAAGATCCTGGGATTCTCAGATTTCCAGCTTGCCAGGTTCGTTATGAAATCAAAGGTTGATGAAATAGCAAACGATCTGATCACCGTTAGGGAATACAGGAAATCGCAAGGGATAGTACCGGCTGTAAAACAAATTGATACGCTGGCAGCCGAATATCCTGCACAGACCAATTACCTGTATCTTACTTATAGCGGTACAGAACATGATATTGATTATCCCCTGTCCGGAAAATCGATCATAGTCCTGGGATCCGGTGCATACCGTATCGGCAGCAGTGTTGAGTTCGACTGGTGCGGCGTGAATGCACTGGACACCATAAAACAAAATGGTTACCAGTCGGTAATGATCAATTACAACCCCGAAACTGTAAGTACTGATTATGATATCTGCGACAGGCTTTATTTTGACGAACTTTCCCTGGAAAGGGTACTGGATATTACTGACCTGGAATCACCTGAAGGAGTGATTGTTTCTACCGGCGGACAAATACCGAATAATTTGGCTATCCGGCTGTACGAGCAAAACGTAGAGATACTGGGTACCTCTCCGCTCTCAATTGACCGGGCTGAGAACAGGCATAAATTTTCCTCTATGCTCGACAATATCGGGGTTGACCAGCCACGCTGGAAGGAGCTTATCAGCACCGGTGATATTCACAATTTTGTTGACGAGATAGGGTTTCCCGTACTGGTAAGACCATCCTATGTTTTATCCGGTGCGGCAATGAATGTGGTATCTAACAAGGAAGAGCTCGGACATTTCCTGGAAATGGCATCCCGGGTCTCCAAACAATACCCGGTTGTGGTTTCCGAATTTATTGAAAATGCCAAGGAAATTGAGATTGATGCAGTTGCCGGTTCCGGTGAGTTAATCGCGTACGCTATTTCGGAGCATGTTGAGTTTGCCGGTGTCCATTCGGGCGATGCAACCATGATCTTTCCACCTCAAAAGATCTATTTTGAAACAGTAAGACGTATTAAACGTATCACTCGTCAAATAGCTAAAGAACTCGATATTTCCGGTCCGTTTAACATACAATTTCTTGCAAAAGACAACGATATAAAAGTGATTGAATGTAACCTCAGGGCAAGCCGCAGCATGCCTTTTGTATCAAAGGTGCTAAAAACCAATCTTATTGAAATGGCTACACGGGTGATGCTCGGAGAAAAAGTGGAAAAACCACATAAGTCCATTTTCGACCTGGATTATATAGGCATTAAAGCTCCGCAATTCTCCTTTTCACGCCTTCAAAAAGCTGACCCGATACTTGGTGTTGATATGTCGTCAACCGGAGAAGTAGGATGTATCGGTGAAGATTTTTATGAAGGTATACTGAAGTCAATGCTGTCGGTAGGCTATTCCATACCCCAAAAAGCAATCCTTCTCTCAACCGGAGAACCACGTTCGAAGGTAGAGATGATAGAAAGCACCAGGGAACTAAATAAAAAGGGGTATAAATTATACGCTACACGCGGCACTCAGAAATTTCTTGAGACCAACGGAATAGAAGCTGAAGTAGCTTGCTGGCCCGATGAAAAGGAAACCCCGAATACCATTGATCTGATACGTAATAAAGAAGTAGATCTTGTGATCAATATCCCCAAGAATCTTTCAAAAAGTGAACTTGAAAACGATTACAGTATCAGGCGAAACGCAGTGGATTTCAACGTTCCGCTCATTACCAACGCACGCCTGGCAAGTGCTTTTATCCTGGCATTTTGTAAGCTGGACATGTCAGATATTGC
>DAOVLD010000063.1 GCA_030631445.1 Bacteroidota bacterium | reverse complement strand
GTAAATCCGTCAAGAAAACCAAATTTTATAAAGAAATCCCTGAAAAAACGCCAGAGTGGATGAGCCAGAATAATAAAAAAGTTTACCCTTTTCCGACTTTGGTACATAGTATCAGCAAGGATATCTGAAAAATAGTTTGTTTGTTCAATGTGGGCCTCAATCGAATAATAGGAATAGTGCAGCAAATCTCCTTTTAGATGTTTAGTCCTGGATCCTTTTTCCATAATAAATTTATCATGGGGATTTTCCCCTTTCCATTTTCCCTTTCTGCTATCCCATAGTCGAAGTTTTTTTGATGGGTACCATGACCCGTGTCTTATCCACTTTCCGCAATAATTTGTCAATCTGTTAAATTTATAACCATCCCTTTTCCAATTTTTCTTAACTGAAAGAATAGAATCACGAAGTTGTTCTGATAATGCTTCATCGGCATCAAGTGAAAGTATATGAGGATAATTTGCCTGGCTGATAGCCCAGTTTTTTTGTTGAATATGTCCTTCAAAAGGATGCAGAATAACCCGGGCATTAAACCTACGGCATATCTCAATAGTATTATCCGTTGACCCTGAGTCCACCACAACGATATCATCTGCGATACTTTTTACCGATTCAAGGCATCGTCCGATGTTCTTTTCTTCATTAAGAGTTATTATTACTACTGATAATTTTACCATGTTTAATTTATCCTGATTAGCTTTCTTACTTATGTCTTTTATCGTTCTCGTATAAAAGTCGTTTTAATGGTGTTTATTATTTATTAGCCATAGTTTTGTCGTTCTTAAATGTTAAAAACAAAAGTCTCCCCAAAAGAAGTTTTCTATGATTATGTATGTTATCTATTTTTTTAATTTTTTGATAAATATACATTGCTGGAAATAGAAAAAATTGCAACCATTGTGATGTACTTTGTTTTCGATCTATCTCAAATTCTGCTGGTTTAAATTTATTTTTGACTGCAAGATAATTATATTGATCTAAGGTTAGTGAAGCAACATGCTGTAAACCATCATAATTCCCTAATTCCAATCGATTGAAGCTGTAAAGGAATCCGCTAAATAAAAATTTCATTCTCGACTTCATAGATACGATATTGGGTGTAGAAATGTAAAGTTTTCCTTTTGGTTTAAGTATTCTGCTTGTTTCACTAAAAAATGTTTCATGGTCTAATATATGCTCGCTTACCTCAATTGCTATTACTAAATCAAAAGTATTATCCGGATATGGGAATATATCCGTTATGTCCACCTTTTTGCATTCGACTTTATCAAATTTGAATAATTCGGGAAATAAATCGCAAGCATGCACATCATAGTCCATTTCAAATAACTTCTTAGTAAATGCTCCATGGCCAGCCCCTATATCTAAAACTTTCAGATTTGTAGGTTCTGATTTCTTTTTAAAAAACTCCAAAAATTTTTTATGGGTTCCGGGCATGGTAATTGGTATAATTTCTTCCATTTTATTTCCTCATTATATTATGGTTAACTTCTGTATAAAATGCAAATTCTCTATTCATGAAAATAAATTCTCTTTACCCTTTCAGAGATAGCTGTAAGTATTTCATATGGTATTGTGTCTATCTTTTCTGCAAGAGTTGTAACCGGATTATGTTTTCCGAAAATTTCTACTTCATCTCCCACCTTAGAATTAATTCCCGTCACATCGATCATACACATATCCATACAGATATTTCCTACAACCGGAACCATTCTACCTTTAGTATAGCATTGACCTATTCCATTGCCAAGTTTACGGTTAAAACCATCCGCATAACCTACCGGCAGGATAGCTATCTCTCTTTTGTATGCTTCAACTCCTTTTCGTCCATACCCAACCGATTTATTTGCAGGTATTTGTTTTACCTGGGAAACAGTTGTTTTAAATGTTCCCGTGTTCAATAGTTTACCAGGATTAAGTGAACTAATACCATACAGACCTATACCCAACCTTACCATATCAAACATGTACCGGGGGTGCCTTTCTATGCCAGCTGAATTCAAAACATGCCTTATTACCGGGTAATCAAAATTATTAATAATTCTCCCTGACAGCTCTTCGAACAAACTTACCTGATTATCGGTAAATTTATCATGTTCAGGTTCATCACTGGCAGCAAGATGGGTAAAAATTGATTTAACAAAAAGCTCAGGATTACTCAACAATTTCTCTATCAAAACATCAACCTCCACGGGCAAAAATCCTAATCTGTGCATCCCTGTATCAAGTTTAATATGAAAAGGGAAAGAGGTGAATCCGCTTCTTTTAATTTTTATCAGGAATTCATCGAGAATATTAAAACTGTAAATCTCAGGCTCAAGATTGAACCTGAGTATATTTTCGAAATTATCTGCCAGTGGATTCATCACCATAATTGGCATTGTAATTCCGGCTTTACGTAATTCTACACCTTCATCTGAATAGGCAACAGCCAGATAATCAACATCCTGATATTGAAGCATATTGGCAATTTCATATGTACCACTCCCATACGAAAACGCCTTTACCATCACCATAACCCTGGTATTTGGTTTAAGTTTCGACCTGAAATAATTCAGGTTATGCACCATCGCATCCAGATCAATTTCGAGGACAGTTTGATGTGACTGTTTCTCCAATAATCCTGAAATATCTTCAAACCTGAAATCACGTGCTCCTTTAAGCAGAATCGCTTCATCATTAAAATTTCCCGGTTTAAATTCATCAATGAATTCAGAAGTAGATCTGAAAAATTGTTTTTCACCAGAAAAAAGTCCCTTATATTTGCTAATCGCTTCTCCAATTCCTATTAACCTGTCTATACCTTTTGCTTTAATAAGACTCGATACTTCCCTGTATAATTCCTCTTCAACTCTTCCTGATTGAAAAATATCAGACAGGATAAGGGTTTTTTTTCTGTTCTGGTTCTGCAAATTAAGAAAATCAAGGGCGATACTCAATGAACCCATATCAGAGTTATATGCATCATTTATCAGTGTGCAATTGTTTATGCCTTTTTTCTGCTCAAGTCTCATTGCAACAGGATCAATAGATATCATTGCTTTTTTTATGGAAGCCTCTGCCTGATCGAGATAAATGGACAGACACCATACATGTATAGCATTTTCAATTGAAGCTTTATCAACAAATGGAATAGATATTTCTTTACTCTCACCTTTGAATTCAGCGATAATATCTGTTTTCGTTTTCCCTGGTGTTATATCAGTTATCCTGAGATCAGCATTTTTATTATGAGACCAGGTAAAAGTCTTTTTCTCATTCCCCAAACAATTTGATTTAATCCGATCATCAATAAGCTTATAATCACTGCAATAAATTATAACCCTTGCATTTTTGAATAACAGCAGTTTTTCATCAACCTTTTGTGTAAGACTTGAAAAATTTTGTTGATGAGCTTCTCCAATATTTGTAATGATACCAATATCCGGTTTAATAATCTTTTCAAGTTTTTCCATTTCCCCCGGCTTTGAAATACCGGCTTCAATAATCCCAATATCAAAATTTTCATCCAGTAACCAGATCGACAAAGGCACCCCAATTTGCGAATTATAACTACGTGGACTTCTCACAATACTGTACTTTCCTGCTAAAACCTGAAATGCCCATTCTTTAGTTATTGTCTTCCCATTACTCCCTGTAATAGATATTAATTCCCCTTTAAAAAGAGTGCGATTATACTCTGCTAATTTCTGTAAAGCATCTAATGTGTTGTTTACCAAAACAAAACAGGTGTCATCAAATTTTTCTATCGCTGCCGGGAGCTCGCTGACAATAAAACTTTTTACGCCATTCCGGTAAAGTTCGGGGATATAATCATGCCCGTTATGTCTGTCCCCAACTAAGGCAAAGAAGAGAGATCCAGAAGGAGATACAATTCTACGACTATCATACAACAAATCACTGATTATTGTGTCCCCGCTACCATAAACTTTTCCACTAATAATCCCTGCTATATTTTTCAACAAAATTTTTGGCATATCAACTTTTCATCACAAACAGAATTAAAATATTCTGTTCTTATTTTTTATTTTTTTTCATGGCACGATTGTAACAGTTCCTGCAAAGTGCTTCATAAATATCTTTTTCACCAAGCAGAACAATTTTATCAGTATCGGATTTTCGATAGGAATAATGTGCAAGGTTGCCGCATCTCATACAAATAGCATGAACTTTTGTCACATATTCAGCAATTGAGATCAAGGCAGGGACCGGACCAAAAGGATTTCCTTTAAAATCCATGTCAAGACCGGCAACAATTACTCTTATGCCACTATCTGCCAACCTATTACAAACCTCCACCAATCCATTATCAAAAAACTGTGCTTCATCAATTCCAACTACGTCAACATTATTAGCCATCAATGATATATTCGAAGCAGACTCTACCTGAGTTGAAACGATTGAATTTGAATCATGAGAAACCACCTTACTCTCAGAATACCGGGTATCAATAACAGGTTTGAATATCTCTACTTTAAGATTAGCAAAATTAGCTCGTTTTAACCTCCTGATGAGTTCTTCAGTCTTACCTGAAAACATACTTCCGGTAATAACCTCAATCCAACCTGATCGTCCGGTTTTATTTATAGAATTTTCAAGAAACATCATGTAACAGTTTCTGGATAATAATCATTACTTTTGCAAAAGTAAGTAAAATGTGAGTGGAATCAATTAAACAATGAGATTATGAATTTTGAATTACTTATTGAAACGATTAATAAAGATATACAAGATATTAAAAAATCAGTAACAAATTTTAAGAATCGTTCATCTCTCCCTCGTGTGGAGATTGATCTGACCCTGGAAAAAGTAAGGAAATTATACGATTCACTTCAGAGCTTAATTGAAAAAAGACCAGTAGAAAAAACTACACCACCGGATGATAAGCCCGGAAGTATAAATGCATTTGAACTGGAAGAAAACTCTTTAGCTACTGATAAAAATATTTCTGAAACAAGTCCTGTTTTAACAAAAGAATCCGGTAAAAAGCTTGCAGAAAAGTCGCAGATTAAGCCAGGGGGACAAAAAAATGGCATAACTGAAATTGTTGCTGATCGTTTGCAAAACGGACAAAGCTTCAGAAATGAATCCCTCAGGCAGCAAGTATCTTCAAAGGACTTGTCATCCAAGCTTAAATCGCAACCCATTTCGGATATTGGAGCCGCTATGGGACTAAACGAAAAATTTTCATTTATCCGGGAACTTTTCAACAATGATCCTGACAAATTCACTGAAACAATAAATATTTTAAACAACGCTTCCAATTTTAATGAAGCTTACAGTTATCTGAGTGATAAGTTCAACTGGAATATGGATGATTCCCAGGTTCAAAAACTCCTTGATCTTACCCGTAGAAAACTTATTATCAGGGAAAATGAATAAATTATATCTTGTTCCTACTCCTATCGGCAATCTTGAAGATATAACTCTCCGGGCGATTGAAGTACTTAAAAAGGCAGATATTATACTTGCTGAAGATACCAGGAAAACAATTATTCTCCTTAAACATTATAACATTCAAAAGAAGCTTGAGGCGCATCATAAATTCAACGAACACAAAACTATTAAGCAAATTTCAAAAAGGATTGAAAAGGGTGAGACTTTTGCCCTTGTTACGGATGCAGGAACACCTTCAATTTCTGATCCCGGGTTCCTCCTTGTCAGAGAATGTATAAGCAAGAGTATTCCCGTTGAAACCCTGCCCGGTCCAACTGCATTTATACCCGCTCTGGTTAATTCGGGTTTACCATCAGACAGGTTCTGTTTCGAAGGTTTTCTTCCACAAAAGAAGGGACGCAGTAAGAAATTAAAAGTTCTTGCTGATGAAGAAAGAACCATTGTTCTATATGAATCACCTTTTCGTCTGATAAAAACCCTTGGGCAACTTATTGAAAACTTCGGATCGGGAAGAAAAGCTTCTGTTTCGAGAGAGCTAACTAAAATTCACGAAGAAACTGTTCGTGGAACCCTTTCAGAATTGTATGATTATTATATCAACAAAACAATCAAAGGCGAAATTGTTATAGTTATTGAAGGAAAAAAATAATTCACAAAACAGGAACATTCACCAATAACATAAGCTGTTATTAACCAGTGCAATATGGCTATACTATATGATATTAATAAATCGGCAGTTGGCAGTTGGCAGTTGGCAAAATACAGATTAACCTTAAAAATTAGATATAGTAAAATTTAATCATCTAAGCATTTAAGCATTCGCTCATTTAAGCATTCAATCATTTTGGGTTTCTTTTAGCAAATATCCCTGCGATATTCTTTATGTCCGCTTACGAACACTAATGTTACGAAAACGGTCAATTTTAACATACTTTATGATTTCTTAATTTTCCTATATCTTATTGATTTAATGCTATATATAGCTTTTGGCATAATATATGTTCCATTATTTAAAAAATTTGACCTGACATAAACGAAAGATCGAAGTTTGAACCATGAAAGCACAAATAATTGAAAAAAATAGTTTTCCGAAGCCATTAGGAATGTTGCTGGTATTTTTTCTGATAAGTGTTACCTGTTTTGCAAACCTGGTACTTGCTAATCAATCAGACTCAAAAAACTTAGATGAAGATCAATCTGCTTTTTCAAAAACAGAAATTAATACCGGTCTGCAGCGCTTTGATCCACTTAAAGGATATTTCATTAAATATTAATACAGTAATAAAGTTATAAAGTTATAAAGTTATAAAGTTATAAAGTTAAAAGTAACCATTGAACCTTACAAACTTTCAACTCTTTTTTCTTCACTTTCAACTTTACAAACTTTCAACTTTCAACTATTTTTTTCTTCCTTCACTTTACCTGGTTAAGTAGATTCTGAGGCAGGTTTTTACTGGTACTTGCTCCAAGTTCTTTAATATCCTGTGCTTTCTTAATCAAATTACCTTTTCCATCAGACAGCTTATTCATTGAAGCTTTATAGGCTTTCTGTGTATCATCCAGTTTTTTACCAATTTCCACAAGGTCATTCAAAAACCCGACAAATTTATCATACAAAGCTCCGCCCTGCCTGGCAATTTCCTGCGCGTTCCTGTTCTGAAACTCCTGACGCCAGATACTGGCAATGGTTCTTAGAGTTGCAATCAAAGTTGTAGGGCTTACAATAACAATATTCATTTCATATGCATCCAAAAAAAGTTTTTCGTCAGCCTGAACAGCAAGTCCAAAAGCCGGCTCTATCGGCATAAATAATAATACAAAGTCAAGACCTGTAATATCATAGAGACTCTGATAGTTTTTTACGCTTAGCGACTTTATATGCCTCCGCAGTGAAGCAACATGCATTTTAAGATAATGTTCCTCTTTTTCTTTATCATCAGTATTCACATATCTCTCATAGTCAACCAATGATACTTTTGAATCGATGATAATATTCTTCTTTTCAGGTAATTTAACAACAATATCAGGTCGCATTTGACTTCCTTCTTCAGATTTGACAGATTCCTGTATCTCATATTCACGTCCTTTTACTAGACCTGATTTTTCCAATATACTTTCAAGAATAAATTCACCCCAGTTCCCCATTGTTTTAGATTCGCCTTTCAAAGCTTTTGTAAGGTTTTCTGCATCTGTAGTCATTTTCAGGTTCAATTCCTTCAAACTAGTAATTTGCTGGCGCAAAGCAGCATTCCGGTCAATACTCTCCTTATTCGACTGGTCAACTTTCTTTTCAAAATCTGTGATCTTTTCTTTTAAAGGACCAAGCAGATTGGACAGGTTACTCTTGTTCTGTTCAGTAAATTTTTTAGTTTTCTCCTCCAGAATTTCATTAGCAAGATTCTTAAATTCCAACCTGAACTTATCCTGTATCTTCTCCAATTCACTTTTTTGTTCTAGTAAACGTTCACTGATATTTTTGAGGTCAGCTTCTTTTCCTGACAGGTTCCGGTTTAAATCAATTATTTGATTTTCTTTCCGGGCTATATCTGTTCGATTTGTTTCCAGTTCCTTTTCCAGGTATATAAGTTTTTCGTCTGATGATGTTCTTTTTGCATCATATCTAAAATGCAGTAGCAGCCAGATAATACCTGCTCCGAGAAATAAACCGATTAATAAGAATACTATTTCCATAAGCTTAATCGAATATATCTTTATTTGTAACTAATCAGTCGG
>DAOVLD010000141.1 GCA_030631445.1 Bacteroidota bacterium | reverse complement strand
TTATTCTGATTTTAAGAATGTTGTTACTAATGTAGAGTTTGAAAGGTTGATAGCATCAAACGGACCGGGAAAAGATAAACTGATCAGACCATCAGATAATAAAGAACCTAAGGAAATTGTGTTTGTTCAATGTGCCGGTTCGCGTGACGAGAATTATCTTCCCTATTGTTCGGCGGTTTGTTGCCCTGCTTCGTTAAAACATGCACTGTCAATCCAGAAGAAATATCCGGATAGCAGAATAAAGATATTCTATATTGATTTAAGAGTATCAGGAAGAAATGAGGATTTCCTGAATAAGGTTGAAGAAAACAGGAACATTGAACTGATAAAAGGTAAGGTGGCTAAGATTGAGGAGGTTGGTGAAACAAAGAATTTAATAGTTGAAGCTGAAGACGTCCTTTCAGGGAAAAAGATAAAGCATGAAGCCGATCTGGTTGTGCTTGCGACAGGTATTGTTCCATCAGATGCAGCGCTGAATTTGATCAAAGACCGGAATGGTTTTCTGGCAGAGATACAAAAAGAGGGGATACATGCAGTGTCATGCTGTAAAAAGCCAATGGATGTTTCATCATCGGTAAAAGATGCTACTGCCGCGGCATTAAAAGCTATTCAATTAACCGGTTAAAACTGTAGAAATTGGAAAAAAAGACAGGTGTATATATTTGTTCGGGGTGCGAAATTGGTAAGAGCATAAATATTGAGAAGCTCAGCCTAACTGTAACAGGTGAACAGAATATCACTGTTTGTAACAACCATTCTTCACTCTGCTCGGTTGAAGGATATGAACTGATCTGTCAGGATATTGAAAAGGAAAAGTTAGACTGTGTAGTAATTGCAGCATGTTCACCAAGGGTAAAAACGGGGATTTTTGATTTTCCTGAAAATATTGTTTGCGAAAGAGTTAATTTAAGGGAACAGGTTGCCTGGTGTTATGAACCGGGAGATGAAGATACGCAGATGGCTGCTGAAGACTACCTGAGAATGGGTATTGCCAGGGTGAAAAACATCTCAATTCCACAACCATATATAGCAGATGATATTAGTTCTGATATCCTGGTTGTTGGTGGCGGAATAACCGGTATAACCGCCTCTATTGGAGGAGCAAAAGCAGGATACACTATACACTTGATTGAAAAGGAAGAAAAGCTTGGAGGTTGGTCGGGTAAATTATATAAGCAGATTCCCGATAAGGAGCCTTATAATAAATTAATTGAACCGGTGGTAAAAGAAAAGATCAGGGATGTTGAAGATAATCCCGGTATTAATGTATATAAGTCGGCTACTATTAGCAAAATTTCCGGTCAGCCCGGAAAATTTGATGTAGTTATACAGAACGGACAGGAGCAAAAGATCACTGTTGGGTCAATAGTAGCTTCTATGGGATGGAAACCTTATGATGCAAATGCCCTGACTCATCTGGGTTATGGAAAATACAAGAATGTTATTACCAATGTTGAGTTTGAAGAATTTATAAAAGAGAATCCCCAAAGGCAATTGCCCAAAAGCATTCTTTTTATTCAGTGTGCCGGCTCAAGGGATAAAGATCATCTGCCTTATTGCTCATCATTTTGTTGTGGCACCACACTTAAGCATGCTAAATATATCAGGGATCTAAGTACGGAAGCTTTAGTATTTATTATTTACAAAGATATACGTACCCCCGGTTTGTATGAGGAGTTTTATAAAGAGGTACAGAAAAATGATTACCTGTTTATGATTAAAGGGGAGATTAATGAAATAAAAGAAAAAGATAACAGATTGGAAATAATAGTTAAGAATACCTTACTTGGCGATGATATTGAAATTACTGCAGATATGGTGGTTCTTGCTACAGGCATGACCCCTGCAGGGACTGAAGATCTGAATCTTGCCTACCGTCTGGGAAAAGGATTACCTGAATTGAAATATAATTTTTCCGATTCTCATTTTATTTGTTTCCCTTACGAAACAAGGCGGACAGGGATTTATGCAGCAGGTAGTTTAAGAGCTCCAATGGATATTCCTTCTTCAATGGAAGATGCACAGGGAGCAATGTTAAAAGCTATTCAGTGTATTGAAGCAACAAAGAGGGGAGAGGCGGTGCATCCACGTTCGGGAGACAAGACATATCCCGATCTGTATCTTGAAAGATGTACCGATTGTAAAAGATGTACGGAAGAATGCCCGTTTGGTGCATACGATGAAACAGAAAAAGGAACCCCGCTTCCCAACCCGACCCGTTGCAGGCGTTGCGGAATATGCATCGGATCATGCCCCGAGAGGATAATCAGTTTTTCAGACTTTTCTATTAATAGTGTTTCGGCTATGATCAAATCAATTAATGTTCCGGACGAGTTTGAAGAGAAGCCAAGGATCCTGGTATTTGTTTGTGAAAATGATGCTTATCCGGCATTAGATATGGCTGGAAGAAAAGGGCTGAAATATAGTCCGTATGTGAGGATCATCCCTGTCAGGTGTATTGGTTCGATAAATAATGTGTGGATCTCTGATGCACTCTCCAAAGGTTTCGATGGGATATTACAAATTGGTTGTAAACCCGGAGACGATTACCAGTGCCATTTTATTCATGGAAGTGAATTGACCGAGACCAGGGGTGAAAATTTACAGGAAACCCTTGAAACAATGATGCTGGAACCGGAACGAATAAAAACTGAGTTTGTTGAAATCACCGATTATTATAAGATAACGGAAATTATTAATGAATACGTTGAGACGATAGAAGAAATAGGACCGAATCCTTTTAAGGAAATGTGAATGAAGAGCGAAGAGCTGAGGGCGAAGAGTTGAGGGTGAAGAGGAAGAAATGTGGTGAAGAAGGCAAAAGTCAGAAGGCAGAAGGCAAAAGCTTGCCACGTGAAATGCGATGCTTGCCCTGTGAAATTTGAGGTACGAAAATATTTCATCAGGGAAGGAGCATATTTCACTGTGGGCAAAAGAGAAGAGCATAGAGCAAAGGGCTAAGAGTGAAGAAAATTGTAACCAGTAACTAGTAACCAGTGACATCTTCAAACCTGAAACAACTTGAAAGACTAAAGTAACGAGAAAAGATGATAGATATTAATCCGGATATTGAGTTTAAGAAGGAGGTTAAGAGATTAAGCAACTCTTCATTAAATGAGTGTATGCAAATTAGGACATCTGTTATACAGGACTATAGCTATAGGTTTTGCAAAGACCATTGACCGGAAATAACAGCCAAAATCCTTTCGGATATTTCACTTATTATTTATAGGAGGCAACAAAATTTCTCAATCCTAAACTTATAAACTCTTAACAAAGTGAAAGTTTATTCTACGATTTTCTTTTTCTTAAGCTTGCTGGCTGTGTGTGGTTTGAATGATGAAGGTAAATAGCATACCGGCTTGCTACTTGATTAGCGTACTATATTTTTCCTATTCTTTTCAATTCCCAGAAACATTTTGCTGTTGCATTAATATCAACAGCAGCGTTGTGGGCTTCATCAAATCCTGTTTTGAATAATTTGTAATGTAATTCTGACAACTTTGGCCATTTATAACCATAAGGTCCGGCAAGTGCACAGAAATTTGTCGAGCTTTCCATTGTACAGATTTTTCTTTTTGATGGTAATGGATTTTGTTTTCCAACCCGTAAAAATTCTGCTCCGACAATCTTCTCATCAAAACTTATGTTATGTGCAACAAGAAATTCTGCCTCACTTACTAAAGATTGAAAAGTTTGCAAAATTGTCAATAAAGATTTCCCTTCTCTAATAGCTCTTTCTGTTGATATACCATGAATACGGGAGGCATCTGTTGGAATGGTAAAACCTTCCGGCTTAATGATAAAGTCACCACCGGAAATTTTATTGCCATTTCTGTCATAGTATAAATATGCTAATTGCACCAGTCTGGGCCAATTATTCAAGTCTGTTATAGGCGCTTTCCAATTTTTTGGTAGTCCTGTTGTTTCTGTGTCAAAAAATAAATACATAATAAGTTATTTGTAATTATCAGTGTCTTAAGTTTGGTTTTTATAAAGTACTTAGAGTGCCTAGAGTGCCTAAAATGCCTAGAGTTTAAAGTGCCTAAAATATCTAAATTTTGAGGCTGATCTCATTATACTTTGTATTTTTGTCGATCACCAACTGCCGACTGCTGACTGATTAGTTACAGTTATTTAATCCATTACAAATCATTATTCTACTTATCCTAACTCCATATTCCCTACCTACTATTTACTACTTACTTCTTACTTTTCTTTAGGGTCTAATAGTCGCAAAGTTAATACTTTGGCTTACGTAAATAGGCAGTTAAAGAAGCAATCCCCATTTGTGTTTTTTCTTATTCCATTGACGGCAGCACAAGGATGTCTGTTTCTGCTTTCCGGTCGCTCTTGTCAACGGAAACGAGCTTATATTCATGGGCATTCCTGTCAGCTACATTTTCCTTGAAGGCAAATGGTTCTTTGGTTGTTTGCGGTTTATGGATTATCTCGCCAATCTTTTTTTTATCACGGAGTATCTCGTAAGTTTTTATTGGTTCGCTTCCTGCATAAGCCGTGTGCCAGGTGAGATTTATCACACGCTGTTCATCTTCTAATTGCTGGCTTATGGAAGGATTTTCCGGAGCAGTAAGACCTCCTTCAGGGATCTGGAAATAATTGGTTTTACCTCCTTTCACCATACCCGCCATTTGTTCAACTTCCCGTCGTTCTGTTTCATTAAGCCCGTCAGGTTCAATCAGGGCAGACTGAAAATTTTGATGTAGCTGGCATAATTCAGGGTCTTCGCTGATCTGACCAATACCGATGATGGCGGTATGAATGCCGGGTGTGGTGAGCGAATATTCAATCAGAGGCCTGGATGGCAGAGACCTGCTCCCAACCGTTCTGACTACATGTTCGGGTTTCCATGACCAGTCGGCATCTTTTGTGTACATAGCGCCGTCGGCGAAAACCTTCATGGCAATTACTCCCATGTTTTTTGCGGATGCCACAGAGATTACGTTATGCTGCATGTTGAAATTAAGTTTGTCGTTTGCATTGATAGCCACCAGCATTCCATCAAGCAGGTTAAATTTATCTCTCCGGATCATTTCCATCATTACCGGAGCAGAATAATGTCCGGAAAACCCGATATGCCGGATCAGCTTTTCCTCTTTTGGGTTAAGTCCGGTAAGGTTCGTTCCGTCACGGTAATCACGCAAAGCAGCAAGAGCACCTATATGTTCGGCTTTTGGATCAGGATTTTCAAGTCCTTCATACAGAACATCAACCTCCTGAAGTGTATTAAGGTTGTGGATCAATATCATATCAAGATAGGAGCCTTCTGGGTAATTTTCCTCTCCATCACCAAATATCTGGGACAGGGATCTTTTCAGATCATCTACTGTAAGCGACCCTTCTGTGCCATTGGTAACGTGCCTGACACCTTCTTTATCCATAGCTCCTTTTGCCCACCGTAAGTGAGTCTTCGAAGTAAGCCAGATCGATTTTCTGAGACTTTCGTTATAGCCTGTATTACCGGAAATCAGGTGAAGCTTGCGGAAAGCTGTTCCGAAATTCAACTG
>DAOVLD010000147.1 GCA_030631445.1 Bacteroidota bacterium | reverse complement strand
GGTTATGATGAACTCGTTAAAGAAGCCTTGAAATGGCAGATTAAAGCTGATTCGGTAAGAAGGCGATCGAATGAAAGTAGACAATATTTGCCTCAGATATCAAGTCAGGGAGAACGTGAAAAAGTTGAAAAAGAAATCCTCCTGTGTGAAGAAGAAGCCCATAATTTCCAAACAAAAGCTGATGCATTATATTTACGTGTGAAAGATCTTGAACAGGAGATGAAAGGAAAACCTGACGCTGCTTTAAGCTCTTTCGAACAAAATCTTAATCATATCGAAAGCCAACAGTTTATTGAACATCTTGAGGAGGTAAAACCTTTTGAGGAGCAAAGAACGAATGATGAGTTTTACAATACTAATGACTATAATAAATTTTTTAGATCTCGGGACCTGAGAATTATTTATGATGGTGAAGGTTATATTAAAGAAGGTGACAATTGTATGAAAGATGTTTCTTCATTTCAGACAGATCTTGAAAGAGAAAAGGTTAGAAATAGTAGTCTGACCAATACAAAAGACAAGAAAAAGAGCCAGAAAGAGATATTAAATCTTGAGAGTAAGATTAAAAAGAAAGTCATTTTTGCTTCGAAATATTATCAGGAAGGTAATGCTATGAAATATATAGTCTTTAAGGACGTTCTGGCGGATTGGAATGCTGAAAATATCACTAATGAATTACAAAAGAATGCATTGAAATTTCAGGAACTGGCTGATAGTAACATAGAAACAGCTATTGAGTTTACTAAAAAAGGGAATGATTCTTCAAAGGAAGAAGAAAAATTTGATAACCTACTGAAAGCAAACGCTTATGAATTGCTGGCTTTGCAGAATCAGAAAAAAGCTTTTGATATATATGCAGGTAAAACCCCGGTAAAGACTAAACAAAAATTAGCAAGTATTCCGAAGGTGTCTGAGAAACCAGTTTTAATTGCCAAAGATACAATGATTGCTGTTCCGGAAGAAAAGGAAAAACCCCTTTCAATGGATGAAATCACTGAAGAACAACCTGTTTTAGCCGTAACAGAAGAAAAGCCTGAAATGCCCGGTAAAGAAATGACTAAACCGGAAACTGTGATTCAGAAAGATGCTATAGAAGAAAAAACCACTGAAACAGGAAGACTTAATTATGGGTTTCAGATATTGCGAAAATCACCCTATTCTGTTGCAAACCCTTTCCCTGAAAATAAGGACCTTCCCAGACGATTGGTTTATAGGATACAGGTTGCAGCTTTCAGCAAACAGGTTCAATACGATTACTTCAAAGGGCTGATGCCTATAACTACTGAAAAGGTCATTAATACTAATATTACACGTTACTTTGCCGGATTGTTTAAGACCCATGAAGCTGCACGATCTGCATTAAATGATGTGCGGAATCAGGGATTTTCCGATGCTTATATTGTTGCATATTTTGAAGGCAGGAAAGTTTCGCTAAACAGGGCAAAAAATCTGGAAAATGATTAATTAATAAATGATTTTGATACATTTGAATAATCGTTTTTAATAAATTTGAAAATGTCAATTACTGTAATAATAATTCTTATTTTACTGGGTATTTTGTTGTTTTTAATAGAGTTCCTGCTTATTCCCGGAATTACTGTGGCTGGTATTGGAGGAGCTATCCTGATTGTCGGTGGTGTAATTATGTCATATCATTATCATGGATCAGCCATTGGAAATTTCACCTTGCTCGGAACAGCGCTAATTTCGTTTCTAACGGTTTTTATTGTTCTGAAATCAGGAACCTGGCGAAAAATAATGTTACAGAAAGACATTTCAGGTAAAGTAAATATTGTTGACCAGACAGGAACAGAGGTAAAGATTGGAGATGTAGGAAAAACAGTTACCAGGCTGAATCCGATAGGGAAAGTGGTGATCAACGGGAATTATTTTGAAGCTCAGTCTCTTAATAAATATATCGATCAGAAAACTGATATTGAAGTAATAAAAGTATTAAGTAATAAACTTGTTGTTAAATTAAAAAACTAATTATCATGGAAGGAATTGGCATGTATGTATTAATAATTATCGGTTCAATTATTCTATTGTGGTTTATCTTATATTTGATCCCAGTAGGACTGTGGTTCCAGGCATTGGTATCAGGGGTACGAATATCGCTTCTGCAGCTTGTTTTTATGAGGTGGAGAAAAGTGCCACCTTCAATTATAGTTGGTGCTATGATTGAGGGATGGAAAGCCGGTCTTGAACTTATAAGAGATGATCTTGAAGCACATTTTCTTGCGGGCGGGCATGTGACCCAGGTAGTTCATGCACTTGTGTCGGCATCAAAAGCTAATATTGAATTGCCTTTCCAGATGGCAACGGCAATTGATCTTGCCGGACGCGATGTACTTGATGCCGTTCAGATGTCAGTTAACCCTAAGGTAATAGATACACCGCCGGTTACGGCTGTAGCTAAGGACGGAATTCAACTGGTTTGTAAAGCGAGGGTAACTGTACGTGCAAATATTAAACAACTGGTTGGTGGAGCAGGAGAGGAAACTGTGCTTGCAAGAGTAGGAGAAGGAATAGTGTCCTCAATCGGATCCTCCACTTCCCATAAAGCCGTTCTTGAAAATCCGGATTCAATATCAAGGGTAGTGCTGGAAAAAGGACTTGATGCCGGTACAGCATTTGAAATCCTTTCGATCGATATCGCGGATATAGATATTGGTAAAAATATCGGGGCAGTACTGCAAATGGACCAGGCTAATGCTGATAAGAATATTGCACAGGCAAGGGCAGAAGAGAGACGCGCAATGGCAGTTGCTGTTGAACAGGAAATGAAAGCCAAGGCTCAGGAAGCAAAAGCAAAGGTTATTGAGGCAGAGGTGAAAGTGCCACTGGCTATTGCAGAGGCATTTAAAGTAGGAAACCTGGGAATTATGGACTACTACAAATTTAAAAACATTCAGGCTGATACATCAATGAGAGATTCTATCGCGCAGCCGGGGAAAGGAAATACCGGCAAGCCAAAGGATAAATAGACAGTAAAAGGATAAATCTTTCTCTGTGTTTCATATTGCTCAGACTCAATTGTTGTCAGTACTTAAAATAGTTCGAAAAAGGTATTATGGTTGACTGAAATTATGTAAACCTCATTTATTGCCATTCAGGCAAAAGTTAATAACATAACAAATTGCCGAAATGAAAAAAAGCATCACTTTTATCCTGTTTCTTATTGTTAGTAATAGTGTAATTCTGGCGCAGAGAACTGAGTTGTGTGAGATGGAAGTGCTGCTTGGTGGTGGACCGAATATGTTTTTTTGTGATATTGGTGATGGAGGGATCGGTCCTGTAGGTTTTATTGCAGCAAGATATTATGTCAATGATTATATTATTGCCAGACTTAATTTGGCATATGCAGTCGGAATTGACACGGATGAAGGTACTAAAAACTTCACGAGGAAATATAGCTACAAAACTCAAATTATTGAAAGTGCAATCCAGCTTGAGTACTATTTTTTCTATTCAGACCTTTTTGGGAGAAAGGATTGGGATGGACTTGTTCTGAATGTACCCACATTTGGATTATATGTATTTACGGGAGCAGGAACAATCTTTTCTAACCCAAATCCTGAAGCAGGAAACCAGGACTATACCTTTGACGATGATTATAGCAAAATCTCCCTGGTTGTTCCATATGGACTTGGTATGCAATATAGGTTTAACAAGAGATGGGCAGCAAGCTTTGAAGTAGGCAGAAGATTTATACTTTCGGATTATCTGGATGGATTTTCCCCTGAAGCATCAGACAAAAAAGACATATACTATTTTGCCCTGATAAGCGTAAATTATAGATTTAAGCCTTTTTCAGGAATGAAGTAGAAGAGTCGAAAAGAAGAGTTTATAAGTTTAGAAGTTGATAAGTTTAGGAGTTAAGAAGTTTTTTTTCTCAACAGACCACTGATGCTTATCTGTTTAGGTATCACTTCAATATCTTACAAATAAACTCATCAACAAATCAACAAATAAACTATTTAAATTATCAATCTAATACATGCCGGGTTCTATGATTACCTTCTTTATTACCTCTCAGAATAATATTATAGCAGTTGGATCGCAAACTAAACTTTCAGAGGAACAGGAAAAGAAAATTCAATGGTTATTTAACGGTGCCGGTTTGTTTAAAGGAAACCGGGTAAATGGGCCATTTATCGGACCCAGAAAAGAAATGATAACTCCATGGAGTACTAACGCAGTTGAAATTACACAAAACATGGGAGTTGACGGGATTGAACGGATAGAGGAATTTTTCAAATCAGAATCAGAAAATCCTTCATTCGATCCAATGTTACAGGCATACTACAAAAATCTTGATCAGCAATTATTTTTTATTGAAAAAACACCTGATCCGGTAATTGAAATTGAGAATATTACTGAGTATAACAGGAAAGAGGGATTAGCTCTGAATAATGAAGAGATACAATACCTGGAGTCATTAAGTAAAAGACTGGATCGTAAACTAACAGATAGTGAAGTGTTTGGCTTTTCCCAGGTTAATTCAGAACATTGCAGGCATAAGATCTTTAACGGTGTGTTTCTTATTGATGGTAAGGAAATGGAATCTTCCCTTTTTCAACTCATTAAACGAACCACAAAAATAAATCCTAACAAAGTTGTTTCTGCCTATGTAGATAACTGCTCTTTTACAGAGGGTCCTGTTGTTGAACAATTTGCGCCGGAGAAACAGGATGAAGCATCATTTTTCAAAATTCGGGATATTAAAACCGTCCTGTCACTTAAAGCCGAAACTCATAATTTTCCCACAACAGTTGAACCTGTCAACGGAGCATCTACCGGGACAGGGGGAGAAATACGGGACAGAATAGGAGGCGGGAAAGCTGCAATACCTCTTGCAGGAACAGCTGTCTATATGACTGCCTATCCGCGTCTTGAGAAAAACCGGAAGTGGGAGGAAAAATTCACCGAAAGGAAATGGTTGTACCAGACTCCGGAACAAATTCTGATCAAAGCATCCAATGGGGCAAGTGACTTCGGAAATAAGTTCGGACAACCTTTGATATGTGGTAGCTTGTTGACATTTGAACATCAGGAGGATAAAAAAAAATGGGGCTATGATAAAGTGGTAATGCTTGCAGGGGGGGTTGGTTTTGGGAATATTAACGATAGTGTGAAAGATATTCCTGAAAAAGGAGATTTGATCATACTTCTTGGCGGCGATAATTACCGGATCGGAATGGGAGGAGGAGCTGTGTCATCTGTATCTACTGGTGAATATGACAATGCAATTGAACTGAATGCTGTGCAAAGAGCCAATCCCGAGATGCAAAAAAGAGTGTTCAATGCAATAAGAGCGCTTGCAGAATCTTCAGTCAATACCATTGTTTCAATACATGACCATGGTGCCGG
>DAOVLD010000043.1 GCA_030631445.1 Bacteroidota bacterium | reverse complement strand
CTGATAAATGACTTCTGCAAGTGTTCCTTTGTAGGGTACACGAGCAGAAATTCCTTCCGGCACAAGTTTCTTTATATCATCTTCAATATCCTGGAAATATCTGTCTTTTGATCCATGTTGCATTGCTTCAATAGATCCCATACCACGGTAAGATTTGTATTTTCTTCCATTATAAATAATAGTCTCACCTGGCGATTCTTCAACCCCGGCAAATAAAGCTCCGGTCATTACCGAGTTAGCTCCGGCAGCAAGTGCCTTAATAATGTCACCTGAATATTTTATTCCACCGTCAGCTATTATCGGAATACCGGTATCTTTTAACGCATCTACAACGTTAAAAATTGCACTAAGCTGAGGTACACCAACTCCGGCAATTATCCTGGTAGTGCATATTGATCCTGGTCCAATACCTACCTTAATACCATCGGCTCCTGCATTAGCCAGGGCTTTTGCACCTTCCCGGGTCCCGACATTTCCAGCTACAACATCCAGCCCCGGAAATTCATTTTTTACCTGCTTTAATATTTGTATAACAGCTTTAGTATGTCCATGGGCAGTATCAATAACAACTGCATCAGTATTTGACTCTACCAAAGCCCTCACCCTTTCCATTGTATTGGAAGCGATCCCGACTGCTGCAGCAACTCTGAGTCTGCCTTTACGGTCTTTGCATGAATTGGGGCGGTCTTTTGATTTTGAGATATCCTTGTAGGTGATTAATCCTATCAGTTTATTGTTGTCATCAATAATTGGAAGTTTTTCAATTTTATGTTGTTGTAAAATTTCAGCAGCCTGGCTCAGATCAGTTTCCTGGTTAGTTGTTACAAGGTTTTTCGTGGTCATTATATCCTTTATGGAAAGATTACCATCCAGTTCAAACCGGAGATCACGGTTGGTTACAATACCAAGCAAGGTATTGTCTTTATCAACAACAGGAATTCCACCGATTTTATACTCCTGTATTATAAGATTCGCATCGTTTACAGTGGCATCAGGTTGTATGGTAATGGGTTCAAGGATCATTACATTTTCTGCTCTTTTAACTTTCTTAACCTGCTTTGCCTGCTCTTTGATACTCATATTCTTATGAATGACACCGATACCTCCCTCACGGGCAATTGCAATTGCGAGATTTGCATCAGTGACAGTGTCCATTGCCGCAGAAATAATGGGAGTGTTTAAATTGATATTTCGTGAAAACTTTGTTGTAAGAATTGTTTCATGCGGCATAACCTCAGAATAGGCAGGTAAAAGGAGGACATCATCAAAAGTCAACCCTTCATATTGTATTTTATCCGGATATGGTGCCATTTTTTATAATATTTAGTTAAATTTAAGTGGCGCAAAATTACAAAAAATATGGCGTTTGAAGAAAAGTAGAAAACTTATGATGTAGAAAGTAAGAAAGAACATAGCTTAGCAAATTAATTTTAATGTGTAATAATATCTAAATGAAACGAATAATACTAGTATCGTGTCAACTTAATAATGACGTATTAGGAATAGTTAGCAGTTGGCAAAAAGCAGTTGGCAAAAGGTAAAATAAGTTCTAAATTGTAAAAACAGGAAATATGGCAGGAAGTTTTCGGGATTTAACAGTTTATAAGAAAGCTTATACTCTGGCAATGGAGATTTTTGAAATAACAAAAAAATTCCCTTCTGAAGAAAAGTATGAATTGACAGACCAAACCAGGAGATCATCACGTGCAGTATTAAGAAAATATCACAATATTGCCAACTGCTTTTTGCCAACTGCCAATTTAAGGTTTGCGACATAGTAAGTTTGACATGACACTAGAATGAATATATACCAGCAAATATTGTCACGTTACTGGGGCTATTCTAAATTCTGGCCACTACAGGAAGATATTATCAAATCGATTGCAAATGGTCATGATACATTGGGATTGATGCCCACAGGTGGTGGTAAATCGGTTACCTTTCAGGTACCGGCACTTGCCAAAGAGGGAATTTGCCTTGTAGTTACACCACTGATAGCCCTTATGAAAGATCAGGTTGAGGGACTTAAAAGAAAAGGTGTTAAAGCAATGGCAGTTTACTCCGGTATGACAAGAAAAGAGATTGATATTGCACTTGATAATTGTATCTATGGTAATTATAAATTCCTCTATTTGTCACCGGAAAGACTGAATACGGAAATATTCAAGGCAAGGGTACAAAAAATGAAGGTTTCTCTTGTGGCTGTGGATGAGTCTCATTGTATTTCTCAATGGGGTTATGATTTTAGGCCTTCCTACCTGAAAATTACCGATCTTAGAGAGCTTCTGCCAGACGTTCCTTTTTTGGCAATTACTGCGACAGCTACTCCGGAAGTGGTTGATGATATCCAGGAAAAACTTCGATTTAAAAAGAAAAATGTACTTAAAACAAGCTTTGAAAGGAAAAATCTTGTTTATCTGGTTAGGATTGCATCTGATAAGCAGAAATACTTATTGAATGTGATAAAAAAATCTTCGGGTAGCGGCATAGTGTATGTTCGGACCAGAAGGAAAACAAAAGAAATTGCCGATTTTCTGAGTGCAAATGAAATATCAGCATCCTATTATCATGCCGGTCTTCGTCATCCGGTGCGCTCAGAAAGGCAAAAAGAATGGACTAATGAAAAGATAAGGGTTATTGTTGCGACCAATGCATTTGGAATGGGAATAGATAAAGCTGCTGTACGCTTTGTAATTCATGTTGATATTCCTGATTCACCTGAAGCATATTTTCAGGAAGCAGGCAGGGCAGGCAGGGATGGGAAAAAGGCATATGCAGTAATGCTATATAATGAATCAGATAAAGCAAAACTGGATAGAAGGATCAGTACAGGCTTTCCGCCAATAAAAGTGATTAAAAGAGTTTATGAAGCGCTTGGTAATTATTTTCAGATACCTGTTGGAGGAGGAAAGAATGGAGTTTTTGATTTCAATATGGCTGATTTTATTTCTAAATTCAAACTCAATGTGATTATTGCATATAATAGTCTTAAATTCCTCGAAAGAGAGGGGTATATTGAATTGACTGATGAGTTGAATAATCCTTCAAAAGTGCTCTTTTTATATAAACGTGATGATCTCTATAAATTTCAGGTTGAAAACTCAGCTTTTGATGGTTTTATCAAGCTTCTTTTAAGATCGTACACCGGATTGTTTACAGAATTTGTATCAATTGATGAACAAGCTCTTGCCGGCAGAGCCAAAATATCGCGTGAATTAGTATATGAATTCCTTAAGAAACTCAATAATTTCAAAGTTATCAGTTATATCCCGGGAAAAAGAACATCTCTTATAATATATACCGAAGAAAGACTTGACCAGAAGTCACTTGTTATATCCACTGAAAACTATAAGATACGAAAAGAGAAATTTATTAAAAGACTGGAAAAGGTAAATGAATATGCTTCCCGAAAAGATATCTGCCGCAGCCGGTTTTTGCTTAAATATTTCGGAGAGGAAGGAAGTCCCAGGTGTGGACATTGTGATTTTTGCAGGGGAGAAAATGAAATGAAAATTAGTAAAACTGAATTTGAACAAATTGCTGAAATGATCAGTAAATGTTTGAAGAAAGAGTCAATGCTGCTTGAAAAACTAGTTGATACGGTTGACCACAACAAAGAAAAAACAGTTAGAGTTATTCAGTGGCTGCTGGATAATGAAAAAATCTATTACCGGCGGGATAAAAAGATCGGGTGGAAAAAGTGATCATTCTCGTATTAAAAACGCCGAATAGCACGAACATAGTATGTGGCGTCCTTATAGTAGCCGTTCTGATTACCATCCCTGAAAAACTCTGCCCAGACCACGAATCCTTGTACTGCCAATTCTTTCTCTGTAGAACTCCAATAGTACCAGTCAGCCAAAGCATTGCCACCATTTGCAGTTGCTGTTGTATTTATCTTAGTTTTATTTTGATACATTAAGTGTAATTCATCTTTTGATGGTAAATACCAGTCACTATAAGTTATATCTCCCTTATAAGTCATGTCTCCCTCGGTTATTTCTATCTCTAAACAAATACGTGCAGCATAAGTACTTCCGTCTCCATTTCTCTGGTAGTGCATAATTGCATCTGTGTTATTCATTCCCTGATAAAGACCCTCTCCATTTGCCCTTGTCTCAATATCTGTTCCCGCCCACCAACGGACACCTGGGCTTTGGTCTGTTTTTGCACATACCAAACCATGTTCTCCTGTTTCATCTACATAAAACACGATACCGCCATGGGCAAAATCGCCTACAGAATATGCTGGGGTATTGAGCTGTTTGATTACTATTTTTTCATTTGACTTTGCTTTTGGCTCTATTGTTTTCGTATTCAACGTTGCATTTTTTGTAATTGGATTCACGGTTGCCTTTTTTGTGTCTGTCTTCAAAGTTGACTCTTTTGTAATTGGTTTTACCTGAGCGAAAATTGATGAACTGATAAGTAGATTTGCTAATACGATAATTAGAACTGTACTTGTTTTGTAAATTTTTGTTTTCATTATATTTATTTTTAGGTTTTTATTTTTTGTTTTCATTCTTGTTTTCATAACTAATCATTAGATTATTAATAATTATGAAATGTATTTAAGCTAGTTCTTACTCAATACCCATTTCTTTGAGTTTCTTTTCAGCTTTCTCCGATATTTCATCAAAGCGTTTCTGGTATTTCTCTTTTGATGCACAGTAGTATAGTTTGCTGTTCCATTGGTTCATCCAGTTCATACCTTCTTGAGCTAATTTCATATACTCACTCGAAAGCGTGGCATCCATAGGATTTTTCATGTATTTATCAATCATTTTTATGTAATCATCCATCCATTTTTCGTATTGATCGATAAACTCATCGCAATCTTTTGCTTCCCCGGATTTTTTGGAATCCATTGTCTCTTCTGATAATTCTGTAGACTTATTAGCAGAACCATTTTTTGACTGGTTATTACCACATGATGTGAATAACAGTGCCGTACAAAATAAAATTGGTATAAAAGTTTTCATAAGTATATAATTTAGTTAATTAATTTGGTTGAGTATATATATCGCTTCCACACGGTTGTGTACTTTTAGTTTTTTATAGATATTTTTTAGATGAAACTTAACTGTGTTTTCAGAAATATTACATTGAAGAGAAATAGATTTATTAGGTAATCCTTTTTCTAACAATCCTATTATTCTAATTTCTGTTTTTGAAAGATGTTTTTTGATTTCTGTTTCCATAACTAAAAAATCTTCATGCAAATATTTGATTTACAATTGATTTTTTTCCCACCCCTTTGGGTAGTTTTTCAGAAAATGGCAGGAAAGTTTAATTAAAGAAGATAAAAAATCAGCATAAGAAGCAGGAAGTAAGAAGACAAGTATTTCAAGTACTTTGAACTTTAGGCATTCCAGGCACTCTAAGTATTTTAGGTACTTTTATTACTTTAATTTATTAAGAGCCTCAACCCTGTTTTTTACATCGAGTTTTAAATAAATATTTTTAATATGATATTTTACGGTATTTGTAGATACAAAAATCTTTTCTGCAATATCAGCATTTGACATTCCTCCGCAAATTAAGTGCAATACTTCAGTTTCGCGATCGGTAATATCATGTTTTTTTAAGAATTCTTTAGAAGTAATTTCAGGCTTATTCTTATTATTATCATGTAGATCTTTAATTTGAAGAATATATTTTTGTATCTCAGATTCCATTTTATTTAACTTCTGTATTGCCCTTTGCCTGAAAAAATAAGCAATACTAATAATTACAATTACCAATAAAATAAGTGAAATTATCAAACGGTTGCGTGCTTTGAGCTTTTGCTTTTTGGTATTATTTTCTTCGTTAAGAAGCTCAATTTCCTGTTGTTTCTTTTCAGTTTGATGTTTGATTTCAAGATCAGCGATTTTTTCTTTAACCTCAATACCTGTTAAGCTATCTTTTAAAGTGTAATAATTTTCGCAAAATAGGAGAGCCAATTTTTGTTTTCCATCTCGTTTATAAACCTGATAAAAATGATAATAAATATCAGGCAATTGGTCATATAAGCCTTTTTCATTGCATAAATTTTCAGCTTTTTGTAGTTGTACTAAAGCTTTATCATATAATTTTTGGTGATACTGAGTTTCGGCAATAGTAAGTAGTGATGAAATTACGCCACTTATGTTATTTATTTCGTTTTCAAGATCGATTGATAAGTAAGCATACTTTTCAGCTTCGTTGAAATTATGTTCTTCTAATGCAATTAAAGCAAGATTGGTATATGCTGAAGCCATTCCACGTTTAAAATTCACATCCCTGCTTATTTCCAAAGTTTTTTCGAAATATTCACGCGCTTCTATATAATTAGTTCTTGCATAATACAACTTTCCAAAAGTATTATAGAAACTGGCCTGTGTGTAAGGACTTTCAATTTGAGCAATTAATTCAGAAGCCTTCTCGCAATAGCTAAAGGCCATATCAATATCGCCACTTTCCTGAAAAAGCTGGGCAATATTTAAGTTTAAACTAAAAATACCGGTTATATAATTTACTTCTTCACAATATTTCAGGGCTTTAATATCACTTTCAATTGCTTTTTCATAGTTGCCTGCATATCGATAGCTTATGCCCATATTTTGATATATTTCAATAATTTCGGTTGTATCCCCGGTTATTTCAGATAACTCCAGGCCTTTGTTATAAAATACAAGTGCTGAATCTATATCTCCTGTAATGGTATATGCAATCCCCAGAAAGTTTGATATAATAGCAGATTCAGTTTTGTTATCAATTTCAATATTTATTTTTAAAGCTTTTTTTTGATATTCTTTGACCCTGGGATAATCTTCCATGTATTCGTAAGCAAATCCCATCCGCTTATATAGAGTTGCTATTCTTTGTTTGTTTCCCAATTGTGTATACAACTCAAAAGATTCCAGATATAGTTCCAATGCCTTTTCCTGATTCAAGGAATCTTCAGAATAGCTTCTCCCAAGAACATATAAATTATCAGCCAAATTATTCAGGCTGTCGGTTTTAGAAGTTTTTTGCAAATTGTTTTCACTACTATTTCCAAAATTATTATTACAAAAAGAAAGAAACAGTAAAGAAACGAGAAGGCAATTTCTTATCATTGAAGAAAATTTAACGGGTTAAAAATACTAATATAAGAAAACTACTTTGCTTTAATAGCATAATTGTCGTAAGCCGTAACAAAAAGTAAGAAGTAAGAAGTAAGAAGTAAAAAGTGAAGAGGAGAAAAGGTCAACGTTATTTAAGCATTGACTACCCAGTATCCAGCAATATAGATTTATTATTATTATTTTTAATTACTTTACAAAGTTATGTTCTATTTTTGCCGACCGAAAAAGATACTCAAATATATAAATAGAAGGGAAAATGGAGGGGGGACTTAAAAATCCGGTATACTCAAGACAAGTAATTGAATTTGTTACTGTTGCGAATGAGTTTTGTTCATTTATGGAATCTGCCGGACAATTAGAAAAACCGGATTTTATACTTAAAATACAAAAACTTTTACCCCTGTTGTACCTCAAAGCTTCCCTGATTCCTGAAATGGAATCGGTGCTTGATGAAGGTAATGAGAAATTTGTTACCGAACAGGAATATGATTTTGTTAAGGATCAGGTGCAGACTCATATGGGAGAGTTGGATGACTATTCGGAACAATGGGATCCGAAAATATCCGATAATACTGAGCCGGTAATTACAAATATCTCTGAGAACCTTGCTGATATCTATCAGGAGCTGAAAGATTTTGTATCTCTCTATAGCATGGGAACAACAGAGATAATGAATGATGCAGTATGGGAGTGTAGAATGAATTATGAAAACTATTGGGGTCAGATACTTGTGAATGCATTAAGGGTTATTCACAAGATTGTTACCAGCGATGAGGAATTGCAGAAATCCGGAATACAAAAAGATGCTAAAAAGAGCGATGCAGATGATATTGATACTTCAAACTGGCTGATCTCAAAAAAAATAAAAGATTATCGTGACGAAGAAAAAGATGTATAGAAAAACTATCAGTCGTGATGAGCTCAATAGTTTACCACTGAATTCTTTTAAAGGGCATATCCGGGTTGTCGAGGATTTGAAAGGGATTAATGAGGTTCTTCCTCTTATATGGAAGGCAAGGTGTTTGGGTTTTGATACAGAAACAAGACCTTCATTCAGGAAGGGCTCAAATAACCGGATAGCTCTATTGCAATTGGCTACCGATAATGATGCATTTCTTTTCAGGATAAATAAAACAAAGCTTCCGGATGCTCTTGTCAGGATATTGTCCGATCCGGATCTGATAAAAGTTGGTGTAGCTATTCGTGATGATATTAAGGGGCTGCAGAAATATTCTGATTTTGTTCCAGCGGGATTTGTTGAGTTACAGAACTATGTTACAGATTTTGGGATTGAAAGTAACGGACTTAGAAAACTTGCAGGTATTGTTTTGAATTTCAGAATATCTAAAAGTAATCAGGTTTCTAACTGGGAGAATAAAAAGCTCAGTAAAGGGCAAATTCAATATGCCGCAACTGATGCATGGGCAAGTTATAAAGTGTATTCGGTGTTGGAGAAGCAGGGAGCGAAGATGAGAAGATGAGAAGATGAGAAGATGAGAAGATGGGAAGAGTAATATTAAATTTAGAATTTGTCGAAATATATAAAAAGAATAACGTTATTAATTTGTTTGATAAAAAGCGATCTCGATTTTCAAAAACAAGAAACAAAGGGCAATATTGTTTTCGATCTATTCCTGTGGATTAAGGATAGGTGAAGTAATATCAGCAACTTAAAAAGCCCGGGAGATGATTTTGATTTTTAACAATATAGTGTAAATTTGTATATATAAGAAAATGAACAGACGAACTGCTAAATCAATCCTGCATTATGTTAAATAGACTGTATCTGTCTTATTATGTTTTGGTTAACAATAAGAAAAGTCTGTACATAAAGGTGATATAACGGTAATAAGGTTGGGTTAGCGGGTAGTTATGGCCAAGCTAAAATGAAACGACAATTAAAATATATATTTTTTATCCATTTCATAATTGGTTCTTTAATCAGTTGTGATTTTAATAGTGAAGGACGGATTACAAAAGAAGATTACCCCGATAATCTCAAAAAAAGAATTGACACAATTAAAGTGACATATGTTGCATGGGCTTGTGCCTGCGCAAATTGGTTGCCGACAGAATTTTTGGAAGATCCGAATTACAGCTCAACAGATAATGCAGATGATTGCATTTACATTGAAGCAAGTAATGAAAAGTTGAAACTGCCTGAAGAATTCGAATTAGGCGGATATAATAACAGAATTCGACTTATTGGTAGTTATTATAAAGAGAAGGGAATATCTCGAGATTATATTCAACCGACTTCACAAAAACCTGAAAAAGGAAAAGTGTTTCGTTATACAGAGATTGAAATTATTAAACCATATACGATTTGGGATTTCACAACAGAAGAACCAACCACAAGGACGATTGAAAAAGGAAAGAAAACAAAATTTTATAAAGATTAAAAGCCAGGCCATAACAAAAAATATAGTGCATTTGGCAGATAGTGCTATTATTAAGGATAGTAGCAATGAACAAACATAGTATTATATTGAAAGATTGTAGCGTTAAAATGCCAAACGCACCATATTTAAAGCGTTACCCAACATATAAAATAGTAATCATGAAAACAATTTATTTTATTATCTTATAAAAAATTTGGAAAATAGTATTAATCGGGCTTTTATGTCAAATAGACTGAAAGCAATATTTATAAATAAGATTATTATGAAAAAAATTTATAACACAACAGCAATACCGGTATTACTTGTAAGTATTATTTTATGCTCATGTAGTTCAAAGAACTTATTAACTATAAGTGTTACAGAACCAGCCCCGGTATATGTTCCT
>DAOVLD010000060.1 GCA_030631445.1 Bacteroidota bacterium | reverse complement strand
TTATCCCTGAAAAATCATTAAAAACCCCCGTTTCATCATAAACTATCTGATCGTATCCGAGAATGTTAGAATAAAATTTCCTGGCAAGCTCTATATTTGAAGTGCCTATCATTACACCATAAGCTGCACCTGTAAGCTTCTTTTCTTTTCTAAACCAGTTGTTTCCATTTACTACCTGGAACAGATTTCCATAAGGATCTTTGACAAAGAAATATTTTTCACCCCGTGGATCTTGTTTTACATCACCAAGAAGATTAAGATTTCGCAATTTAAATTGCTCATAGGTGTTTTTTACATCTTTGGTTTTTATTTTAACGGCAAAAATCCCAAGGTCACCAAGACAAATATCAAATTCGGGCGCTTCAGGAACCCTGTCGGTATACTGCCAGATCTCAAATCCGCCGCCACCCTGAAGGTTCAGAGCTAACGCTGCATGACGACTGCGTGTTTTTCCACCCGTATATAATTTCATCAGTCCGGCCTGTGCTTTTTCTTCAAAAACCCTTACATCCATTCCAAAATTTTCCCTGTACCATTTCCATGCTTCCTTAAGATTTGAAACTCCAATACCGACTTGCTGTATCCCGCTAATAACTACATCGTTCATAATATATATTATTTCGTCAAAGCTAATAACTTATTTTTGAATTCCATCAGGTTGGACTAATACGGTGTATTATTCTCCAGAAAATACACGGGAAAAACCTTTTCAAATGCACCATAATAAGATCCTTGCCTCCAACTAAGACCTCTTTTTTCTTTTTGCTGATGGATTTTAGAATAATTTTTGAGGCTTTTTCAGCAGGGATACCACCCTTTTGCCCGGCATCCCTTTTACCCCAACGCTTACCATCACCTGTGAGTGCATTGTCTGATATCGCTGTATTAACCCTCCCGGGTATAATAATAGTAATTGAAATATTTTTCCCATGAAGTTCAGCCCGCAAAGTTTCAAAATATCCGTGTAAGGCATGCTTTGAAGCGGAATAGGCAGACCTCATTGGGAACCCGAATTTTCCAACAATACTGCTCGTAACTGCTATATGTCCATATCCTTGAGCCTTCATATAGGGTAAAACAGCTTTCGTCAATGCCACTGTACCGAAAAAATTTATTTCAAAAATCCTCCTGATTGTTTCAAGAGAGATATCTTCATCTGACGATCGCTGGCTCACTCCTGCCACATGGAGTAATATATCAATCTTTTTATAGGTTTGAATAATTTTTTCTACCAGTTCCGGATAGTTATCCTGTTGCTCCATATCCAGCACCTGAATAAAACAGGAATTTTCGTTCTTACCACAGTTTTTCTTTACCTGTTGAAGCCTTTTTTCATTACGGGATGAAGCTATTACTGTTGCTCCCTGCTCAACAAAATCATATACCAAAGCTTCACCTATTCCTGATGATGCACCGGTAATCCAGATTATTTTTTTTGAAAAAGTCATATTAATGAACTTTATAAACCTTGCGAAAATTACAAAAAAATGAATCGCTTAAATTAATTGAATTGATATTAATTCTAAACAATAAACTATATTTTCTGTTTTTTTTATTTAATATAGAGGTTTTAAAAATATATTAAGTATCAATAATTACCTACATAATACTCCTCCAATCAAATTATCTTTTGATTTCTTATTTTCTGTTTATTAACTAAATCATTGAGTTATGAGCCTGAAGTTAATTATTATGATAATCTTTTTTGTAATTGCTCCTGTAATTATTTTATATCTGGAAACCCAATTATCCATTATGAAAAAGATAGGGGCTGTACTGATTTGTTATGCAATAGGATTAATTCTCGGGAATATTGGAATTTTACCTGAAGGTGCGGATAAATATCAAAACCTGATGACAAATCTTACGATCCCAATTGCCCTGCCCCTTATTTTGTTCTCAATGGATGTGAAGAAGTGGTTCAAAATGGCAGGAACAGCAATGACTTCACTGGCAATTGGCCTGTTTACGGTGATTGTTATGATCTTTGCAGGTTACTACATTTTCGAGGGGAGTATTGATGAAATATGGAAAGTGTCCGGTATGCTTGTTGGAATTTATACCGGTGGCACTCCTAACCTTGCCGCTATGAAAACTGCTCTGGAAGTAGATCAGGAACTCTACATTATGACTCATACATATGAACTTTCTCTTGGAGCATTGTACCTGGTTTTCATTCTTTCTATCGGACAAAGGGTTTTCCTTACTATTCTTCCGCCTTTTAAAAGCCTGAACAGTGGTAATGCGAATTCAGCACAAGTAAACCCTGAAGAAGATTTTGAAGATTACACCGGAATATTCAATAAAGGCACATTGTTACCATTACTGGGAGCAGTTGGTTTATCTATTGTAATTGTAGGTATCAGTTATGCATTAAGCATGCTGTTACCTGAAACCTTTTCAACTGCAGCGATCATTCTTTTTATCACAACTTTTGGAATAGCATTTTCCTTTGTGCCAAAGATAAAACAGATTAAAAAGACTTTCCAGACCGGAATGTATATCATCCTGGTTTTCTGTCTGGTGGTTTCTTCTATGGCAGATCTTACTAAACTAGCTAATATCTCATTTTCATTGTTTTGGTATGTTGGTCTGGCAATGTTTGGATCTCATATATTGCATGTATTTATAGCCAAATTTTTTAAGATTGATGCTGATACAGTAATAATCTCAGGAAGTGCATTGATCTGTTCTCCTCCTTTTGTACCGGTTATTGCAGCTGCATTGAAGAACAAGGAGATTATCCTCACAGGTTTAACAGTTGGAATTGCAGGTTATGCTGTTGGTAACTACCTGGGAGTAATGATCGCGTTTATTTTGAAATAAAAAATTTCAGGTCGACTTTTTCACCATCAAAAACAGCGTAGCTGAAATTATCAATCCAATCGCCAGGATGAATAAAACGGGATTTGTCTGTTAACTGATGATTTAAGGTAATATGCCGGTGACCAAAAATGAAATAGTCGAAAAATTGTGTTTTGAGCATTTCTTTGGCATAAATTGTAAGTGATTCTTTGTCTTCACCTTTGAACGGATCATTTACTTTTGAAAACCTGCTGCTATGCGACCATTTATGAGCGAACCAAACTGAGAAATTTGGATGTAATCTGGCAAAAAGCCATTGAAGAATATTACAGGTAAATATTTTTTTTAATAACTTGTAATTCCTGTCACCCGGTCCTAATCCATCACCGTGTCCGAGATAAAATTTCAATCCGTTAAATTCTTTGATCACCGGTTCGCGATGCAGAATTATTCCTGTCTCCCGGGGCAGATAATCAAAAACCCAGATATCATGATTTCCGGTAAAAAAATGGACCGGGATACCCGAGTCAGTGATCTCGGAAATCTTTCCCAGAAACCGGGTAAATCCCCTTGGAACCACCTTTTTGTACTCAAACCAGTAATCGAAAATATCCCCTAATAAATATATCTCCCTGGCATTGGAACGGATGCTGTCAAGCCAACTGACAACCTTTTTTTCCCTCTCTAAACTTTTTTCATAAGAAGGGAATCCAAGGTGGAAGTCAGATGCGAAATATATTTTTTTCCCGGGCTTCACAGTTGGTTTAGCATTTATTCAAAAAGCTGGTTCATTTTTATATTCAAAGCTCTTCCATGCAAATCCTTGCCAATAATATTTCCTTCTCTGTCAAACATATAATTAACAGGAACAGACCTCACATTGAACATACGGATTACACCTGAACTTTCAGGATCTGTGTCAATAACAGATATCCATGGCAATTCATCAAATTTCACTGCTTTTTCCCACTTTGCAATATCGTTGTCAATACATACCTGGTATATTTCAAATCCTTTTGGGTTATATTTTTTATGTAATGATTTAAATACCTGGTTTTCCTTTACACATGCCTCAGAAGCGGTTGACCAGAAGCTTAAAAGAACATATTTACCCTGATTTGACAATAATATCGTATCTCCATTAATATTGGGTAATTGAACATCCAGTGCTGTTCTAGGCAAATTCTCCATTATTTGATTAAAACGCAATTGGTTATAACGGTTCAAGTCCTTTTCCAGGTCTGCTACAAGTGCTTTTGTATGTTTCGATTCAGGATATGCTTTTTGCAATGAATCAGAAACTATTTTAAGGTATTGCAGATCCCTGTTCTTAAATAAAACATAGGTGTTCTCATCAAACTTTTGGTATAAAGCTTTGATTGAGGCAAGTGAGTTGAGGTTTTCCAGAACAAACCTGATATTGAAATTCCTTTGTTCATTTACAATCTTCTGGTACGCTTCGTCCAGCTCTTTGCTGATTGTATCAAATCCGGGTTTATCATTAAGTTTATTAAATATAGTTGTGAGGGAATCGAGCTTTTTTCGGGTTTCTAACAGGTGATTGTCAAGGAGTTTTACTTTTTGAGAATTCTCTGAACCTGTTATTTCATAATTTTCAGGAAGATATTCTTTACTTGAGGTTACCCTGATTTTTTCTCCGGGACCTGTAAGTAAAGTCACAAAATTATTATCCGAAAGGCGTAAACGGTAAAAATTTAATTCGGGAGCTTTTGTTTTAAGATTAAATTTCCCGTGTTTGTTAATTCCGGATGAGTCAACAGAAACAATTTCCCCGACGCCCATTTTGTCAAGGTAGATCATTTCCTTCTCAGTGTCTTTAATAACCCCGTTTACTTTAATATGATTCCGTCCGCAGGCAAACAGAATTACAAGGGGAAGGATAAGAATGATTTTTTTCATTCAAAAATCTCTTTTAGTTTATTGCTCAGAGCTTCACCTCTTAAATTTCTTGCGATAATTTTTCCTTCTTTGTCAAGCAGGAAGCTTGCGGGGATACCATCAATATAATAAGCCGGAACAACCACTGAATTCCAGTATTTAAGATCGCTTACATGGATCCATTCTCCTAGTCTGTCATCCTCTATTCCTTTGAGCCATTGATCTCGTGTACGGTCAAGTGAAACCTGAAATATCTCAAAGCCCTTATCATGATATGTTTTATAATTAGCAACAAGGTTGGGGTTTTCAGTACGGCAGGGTTGGCACCAGGCAGCCCAGAAATCGAGGAGTACTATTTTGCCCCGGGTTGAGGAGAGTTTTATTGTATCTCCTTCAGGAGTTGGAAGTGCTATCTCAGGAGTGAAAGATCCCGGACTCAGCAATTCTTCTTTCTCCCTTTTTTCTTCTATTCGCTGCTTAAGATTTGTTACATGAGCATGTAATGATAAAGCTGCATCTGATTGACTGTATTTATCAAAAATAGCCGAATCAACCATGAAAAAATATTTATAATCTTCCATGGGGTCAAATAGAATATATTGTGGGGATATCTGTTGATATAATACAAGCACACTTGCAAGTGACCCTACATTGTTTCTGACAAATTCAGTGGAATAATCTTTATGTCCTTCAAGTATTTTCTCAGATCTTTCCTTCAGGTCCTTCACTATCTCTGCCATATTGAGGCTGCCAAGACTTTCATTATATATACTGTTAAGCTCTTTTATTTTGTCTAATGTTTCGTCAAGCTTTGTATGAAACTCTTTAATCAATTTTGACCCGTCAGAACCGGTTACCTCATAATTATTTGCAATGTTCTCAAGATCTCCTGTAATTGTGAGTTGTTGTCCGGGTTCAAGTATCAGGGTAATAAGATTTTCCAGGTCTTTTTTTAATATATAATAATCAGCATTTTCCAGTTCTCCTTTCATTTCAAATTGCCCTGAAGCATCAACCACCACAGAATCAACGATTTCAAGACTCCGGGCTTTTACCAGTTCCAGAATCAGGGTAACACCTGCGGCATTTTCCAGGGTTCCGGAAATCTTATAACCGCTTTTGGAACAAGAGGCGGCAAATAGTGCTATAATAAATAATATTAGAATTTTCTTCATTTTTTCAATTTATAAAGTGATAAAATGTTTTTGAACTTTCGATTTTTCATAAAATGTTTTATTTCCCGGTTTCAGGACATAAAACACTTTCGGTTAATGCTGCGAAGATAATTAAATTATGTGGTTTTATTCCCCCTGTATTATTTACGTTATTTTATTAATAAATACTTCTATCCATTTGAATAACACATTTTTATTTCAGACATTTGTACGCATTTTATAAATTTTGATTTCGTTCTGTTATTTCACAAAACTTACAGATTACATTTTTATCAATTTTAACAACCAGACTGTTTTTATGAACTACCTGAAATTCGATAAGCAACAATTAATTAACCTGGAATATTCTCTCAGCAAGGAGATATTGAGGTCAAACAGGGCAGGTGCATTTGCAAACACAACCATTATAGGTTGCAATACAAGAAAATATCATGGTTTATTAATATGTCCTGTTGAACAAATTGGCGGTAAGCATGTATTATTATCTTCTTTAGATGTAACTATTATTCAACACGGGAAAGAATTTAATATTGGGATTCACAAATACCAGGGAAACATTTATGAACCCGGAGGGCATAAATATGTCAGGGATTTTGAAACTGAAACAATTCCCGGAACTATTATCCGGGTTGGTGGAGTTGTATTGAGTAAAGAAAGATTACTGGTTGAGAACACGGAACAGATACTTATAAGGTATACTTTGCTGGAGTCTCATTCTGAAACCCGGCTCCGGTTTAAACCTTTTCTGGCTTTCAGAAATACACATTCTTTGAGTAAAGCAAATATGGATGCGAATACAAAAATTGAATTTATTACCAATGGTATAAAATCGAAATTGTATGCTAATTACCCTTATCTTCATATGCAATTTTCCAAAAACACAGAATTTATTCCCGTACCGGATTGGTACTACAATATCGAATATGCGGAAGAACAGGCCCGGGGATATGATTATAAAGAAGATCTTTTTGTGCCGGGGTATTTTGAAATGGCGATAAAAAACGGAGAAAGTATTGTTTTTTCAGGAAGTACAGTCGAAGTTAATCCGGCAGGATTGAAAAGAAAATTCACGATTGAAGAAAAAAAGAGAGTTCCCAGAAACGATTTCAGGAACTGTCTTATCAATGCAGCACAACAATTTATTGTAAGAAAAAAGGAAAGAACAGAGATAATAGCAGGATTTCCATGGTTTGATTCCTGGGGCCGGGATACTTTTATTTCGTTACCGGGTTTAACCCTTTCAATAGATGATTCCAAAACCTGCAAAGCGGTACTGGACACACAAATTTCGATGTTGAAGGAAGGTCTTTTTCCTAATATGGGGACTGAAAACGATCTGTCTTATAATTCGGTGGATGCTCCTTTATGGTTCTCCTGGGCTGTTCAAAAATATGTTGAGTATATTGACGATGATATTTCTGTCTGGAAAAGATATGGACCTGCTTTGAAATCTATCCTTAAAGCATACCGTGACGGGACGGGCTTTAATATTAAAATGCAGAAAAACGGATTAGTATATGCAGGTGAAGAGGGAAAAGCTTTGACCTGGATGGACGCGATTGTAGATGGAAAACCTGTAACGCAGAGGAAAGGATATGCCGTTGAAATAAATGCATTGTGGTATAATGCTGTAATGTTTAGCCTTGAGCTTGCCGAAAAAGCAAAGGATGAAAAATTTATTGAATCATGGAAAAATATTCCTGAGATAATAAGGGAATCATTTTTAGAAACTTTTTATTGTCCGGAAAAATCTTACCTCGCAGATTATGTTGATGGTGAATATAAAGATCTTTCTGTAAGACCAAATCAGGTGTTTGCTGTTTCATTAAAATACAGTCCTTTAAATGATGAAATTAAAGAACAGGTATTAAAGAGAATTAAAAAAGAGCTGATGACTCCCAGGGGGTTACGGACCTTATCACCAAAATCACCAGATTATAAAGGTGTATATGAAGGAAATCAGGAACAAAGAGATAAGGCGTATCATCAGGGAACAGTCTGGCCATGGTTGCTGGGCCACTTTTGTGAAGGTTATTTAAAAATATATAAGGAAAGAGGAGTTGAATTCGTGAGCAAATTGATTGAAGGGTTTGAGGAAGTTATATGTGAACATGGTATTAGTTCAATTTCTGAGATTTATGATGGAAATCCTCCACATAAACCAAAAGGAGCAATTTCACAGGCATGGAGTGTTGCTGAAATATTGAGAATAATGAGATTGATTGAAAAATACAAGTGACTTTTCTGGTACGCTGAAACAGTAACAGATAATATAAAATTTAGCACAGCTCGTAGTAAAAACAGGATATATGAAAGTTTTAATGTTTGGTTGGGAATTCCCTCCACATATTTCAGGCGGATTAGGAACTGCCAGTTATGGATTGACAAAAGGACTTTCCAGGATCAAGGATGTTGATGTCACTTTTGTCGTTCCTAAAGCATACGGGG
>DAOVLD010000084.1 GCA_030631445.1 Bacteroidota bacterium | reverse complement strand
TTTGGAGGAGGGAATCCTGATGCTGAGATTTTTGTTATTGCAGAAGGACCGGGATATGAAGAAGACCTCCAGGGAATACCCTTTGTTGGAAAGTCAGGTAAATTACTGGATAAAATATTTGCTGCCTGTGGCTTTACCCGGGAAAAACACGTATATATCAGTAATATTGTTAAATGTCATCCGCCCGGCAACAGAGCTCCTTCAAAAGCTGAACAAGCTGCTTGCCTGCCTTATCTTATAAAACAAATTGACCTTGTTGATCCTAAAATAATTATCCTGTTAGGCGCAACAGCACTACAAGGACTGATTGATCCTAACCTGAAAATAACTAAAATCAGGGGTGAGTGGATTGACTGGAACAACTATCTGGTTATGCCCGTATTTCATCCTTCGGCATTATTGAGAAATCCTGATTTAAAAAGACCAGCCTGGGAAGATTTTAAAAAGGTTGTGTTAAAATATAGAGAACTGGTTGATCCGGACCATTATTCGGATCATGTTTGAAGAGCAAAGAGCATGGAGCTTAGAGCAAAGTAAGGACACAACTTTGAATCTTTGAAACCTTCACTTTTGCCTTCCTCTTCCTTGTGCCTTGTGTCTTGCGTCTTGTGCCTTCTACCTTTCTTAAAGAATCAACATCGCATCACCATAAGTTCCAAACCTGTATTCTTCTTTTATGGCAACATTATAAGCATTAAACAGGTTTTTAAATCCGGCAAAAGCTGAAACCATCATCAGTAAGGTGGAATATGGAAGATGAAAATTACTGATCATCCTTGTTGGCACGTTGAATTCGTAGGGAGGGAAAATAAATTTATTTGTCCAACCGTTAAATGGTTTAACATATCCATCGGTTGATACTGAACTTTCAAGTGTTCTCATAACCGTTGTTCCGACAGAACAGATAGCGCTTTTTCTTCCTTTTGCATTGTTTATTATTTGGGCTGCTTCCTCAGAAATAAAAATTTTCTCCGAATCCATCTTATGCTTAGTCAGATCTTCAACATCAACGCTTCTGAAATTTCCCAAACCTACATGCAGCGTAATCTCCGCAAAATCTATCCCCTTTATCTCAAATCGTTTTAACAACTGTTTACTGAAATGCATTCCTGCCGTAGGTGCGGCAACAGCTCCTTCATGTTTTGCAAAAACTGTCTGATATCTTTCCCTGTCTTCCGGCTCTACTTCTCTTTTAATAAATTTCGGTAACGGGGTTTCTCCCAAATTATACAAGGTTTTCTTAAACTCTTCATATGAGCCGTCATAAAGAAATCTCAGGGTTCGTCCCCGTGAAGTTGTATTATCAATCACTTCAGCAACAAGTATTTCCTCATCACCAAAATAAAGCTTATTCCCAATTCTTATTTTTCTAGCCGGATCAACAAGAACATCCCATAGCCTTTGCTCCTTGTTAAGCTCTCTTAATAAAAACACTTCAATCTCAGCCCCTGTTTTTTCCTTATTACCGTGCAACCTTGCCGGGAAGACTTTAGTATTGTTAAATACAAGTACATCCTTATCCTCAAAATAACTAATAACATCCTTAAATACTTTGTGTTCAATCTTGCCGGTATCTCTGTGAAAAACCATTAAACGGGCATCGTCCCGATTTACTTCAGGGTATATTGCAATCAGATTTGAAGGCAAATTATAATTAAACTGAGACAATTTCATTTTCATCGGTTCATGCTTTTATTATGGTTATTCGGGATAATGTATAGTTATATTGGAAAGATCTTTTTCAAAACTATCTATTGTAAAAGCGTCATTTATACAATAATTCCCTATTCGTGTTCTCTCTAATGCTTTTAGATATGCTCCGCTATCAAGGGCTTTTCCGATATCTCTTGCCAAAGCCCGGATATAAGTTCCCTTACTACACAATATCCTTAATATAACTATAGGAAGATTAAATTCCAACAATTCTAATTCATAAATATTAATCAGGGCAGGCTTAAGTTCAATCTCTATACCCCTTCGTGCAAATTCATATGCTCTCTTGCCTTTATGCTTCTTAGCAGAATATGCAGGCGGTATCTGGTAAATTTCCCCGATAAATGTTTTAAGAATAGATTCAAATAAATTTTTCGTTATGTGTTTGAATTCATGTTTATTATCAAATTCTGTTTCAAGATCAAATGACGGAGTTGTTTTTCCTAATTCAATTGTTGCAATATATTCTTTATTCAGGTCCTGAAATCCGGAAATTTGTTTAGTAGCTTTCCCTGTACATAAAATGATTAATCCCGTTGCTAAAGGGTCTAATGTACCAGCATGCCCGATTTTTATTTTTTGATTTAATTGTTTCTGTAAAATTATCTTTATTTTTCTTACTAAATCAAAAGAGGTCCAATGATATGGTTTAGAGAATATTAATACTTGTCCTTCCTGAAAATCATTTTTTTTTACCGGAAACATATTACCCTAACAAGATTGCCAAAAAGCCAATAATCGTGCAATAAATTGCAAAAGTAATCAATTTTCCCCTTTTTACAAGATTAATCATCCATTTACATGCAAGAAGTCCGGAAACAAATGCTGCAATAAAACCTACAACAACAGGTATAATCCCGATATTAGAGGCTTCTGAAAACTCGCCGGATAAAATATCTTTCATGTTTGCTCCGATTACAGGGATAAGAACCATTAAGAATGAAAATTGCGCAATCTCTTTTTTATTATTTCCAAGCATTATGCCTGTTGCAATGGTTGCTCCTGATCTTGAAATGCCTGGTAAAACAGCAAATGCCTGTGCTATTCCTATTATAAAAGCATCAAGGAATGAAATATTTTTCCCTCTTGATTTTGAAATATATGTTAATGACAGCAATGTAGCTGTAACCAGAAGCATAGCACCTACAAAAACAATATTTCCGGTAAAAAATTGTTTTACTTCCTCTTCGAAAAACAAGCCGATAAACCCCACGGGGATTATTGACACTAATATTTTTACAATATATTTATTTTCATTGTTCCATTTAAAAGTTATAAATCCTGAAAACAGATCTCTGATCTCCTTCCAAAAAACAACTATTGTAGATAATACCGTAGCACCATGAACAACTACTGTAAAACTTAAACTTTGTTCGGTCTCTATTTGCAAAAAATGTTTCCCGAGTTCAAGATGTCCGCTGCTGCTTACCGGCAAAAATTCAGTAAACCCCTGTATTAATCCTAAAAGGAGCGCTTCAAACCAGCTCATTACAAAATGTGAATTGTTATTGATTACATATTATCCTAAATAGTGTCTGTCCATAAAGTCGGAATAAATTGATTTAAGAACAAGGCCTGCCCCGAACACAAAGTGTCGGGGGAACACCGATTAACGATTTGCGAAGTGGCTAAAAATCTGAAATTTAAAATCGTTAATTCTTGTTCGATATTCAAAATACACCAATTATTTTATTATTATAAACAAGCACTAAGTAATCTACATTTTTCTTTCTTCTAAAGAGTTACCGGGTGCTGGTTCGTTTACTTTCACTTTTGCCTTTTTCACCTCATCACCTCATTTCCCCATTACCTCATTTCCTCCTCTTCCCTTTCGACTTTCGACCACTGTGAAATATGCTCCTACGTCGCATTTCACGTGGCAGGCTTTTAACTTTTTTCCTCTTCCTTCGGCTTCTTCATGATAGCCCAAATTTCAAAGACAAATCCGAATAACACAATAATCGGAGCCAGTGTTATTCTTCTGAAGCTAAATATCTCCTCAGCATGAAATTCATCAGGATTTTCTGCTTTCCCTCCGATCATAAGAAGAAAGCCCGTTATAATAATAACGAATCCAATAATTAATAATATATAATTCTCTCTGCCCAATGGGAAACCGGAGTTCGTTTGTTCATTCTTCTTTTTTATTGCCATAATTTATTTGTTTAGGTGCTTTGTTTTTATAAGTTGATATATAATGAGTTGAAAGTTCAAAGTTCAAAGTTCAGGGTTCAGGGTTCAAGATTAACTTCAACATTTACTAATCATCATTCATCGTTCCAATAAGTTATATGTTAAACGTTATAAGTTAAATATTGCTTTGCCCATTTCTCTTCTTCACTTTTCACCTCATTACCTCATTTCCCCCTCTTTACTTTTGCCTTCTGTCTTTTTTCTTCACCTCTTTCCTCTTCCTTACTCAACCACTCAACTCACTCAACTCTCTCTTTACTTTTACTTCTTTACTCTCTGCCCTCCGCTCTCTGCTCTTAAAAAAGCTCATCCTCTTCCATCCTGAGATATTTATTTACCGCAAAAAATGTTGAAACCCAGTTCAGAACAATACCCGTAAAAATTATTCCGGTAAAAAGAATTGCTATTATTTTTGCATCCCGGAAACTGAAAATTTCTATAAATTCTTTTTGAATAAAATAGAGAAGTCCCAATAACAACATTATAGCAAATAGTCCTCCAAGCACCCCATGCAATGTGCTTTTTGCAAGAAATGGCCATCGTATAAAAGCTCTTGTTGCACCAACCAATTGCATAGTATGGATAATAAAACGTTTTGAATAAACTGATAGTCTTATTGTATTATTGATTAGTGTTATGGCTACAAGAAATAACAAACCACTGAATGTTAACAGAAACACTCCTATTTTTCTAACATTCTCATTTATTAAATGTATAAGCGATTCCTGATAAAAAACTTCCTTCACCATCGGATATGATAACAAATTATCCTCAATAACATTAATACTATCAGGGTTAGCGAAATCGGCATAAAGATAAACATCAATAGATGCTAACAGGGGATTATATCCGAGAAAATCAATAAAATCCTCTCCAAGATCTTCCTGCAACTCCATAGCAGCATTTTCTTTCGATACATATTCAGTCGACTTAATATAACCGGAAGCATCCAGCTCCTTTTGCAATTTTTTAATCTCAACTTCTTTTACCTGATCTTTGATTATTACTGAAAAACTGATATTTTCTTTCACATAAACCGAAAGTTTATGAGCATTAAGCATAAGCAAACCCAGAATTCCAAGTAAAAAAAGTACCAGAGAAATACTAATAACAGATGAAATATAGGAACCTCTTAATCTTCTTCTGGTAGTTTTCGGTTTTTTTTCTCCCATTCCTTTAATTAAAATATAATAACTATTCAGTGCCTTCAACCACTTCCACCCATCCATGCAAATCAGGTTCATCACCATTTTGAATAGCAACTAATTTTTCATATAACTTCATAGAAATCTGTCCCGGATTATCATCTTTACAAAACTTGTAAATTTTATTATTTAAAGGATCTGTGATGGATTTAATGGGGCTAATTACGGCAGCAGTTCCGCATGCTCCTACCTCATCAAAAGTATCCAGTTCTTCAAACGCAATTTTTCTGCGTTCTGTTTTCAATCCTATGTCTTTAGCAAGCTGAATAAGACTTTTGTTTGTAATTGATGGTAATATCGATGGTGATTCGGGTGTTATATATGTATTTTCCTTTATTCCAAAGAAATTTGCCGGACCACATTCGTCAATATATTTCTTTTCTTTTGCATCTAAGAACAGAACATTGGCAAATCCTTTATTATGTGCTATTTCAACCGGGACAAGGCTTGCAGCGTAGTTTCCTCCAACTTTTATATTCCCTGTTCCCAACGGAGAAGCCCTGTCAAAATCGCGGCAAAGTAACATGTTAACCGGCTTTATACCACCTTTAAAATACGGACCTACCGGAGTTACAAAAACAATAAATGTATATTCTGCAGAGGGTCTTACACCAACACGAGGACCTGATCCGAAAAGCAGTGGGCGAATGTATAATGCAGCACCTGATCCGTATGGAGGGATAAATTCTTCATTTAATTTCACTGCTTTAAATATCATTTCTTTAAAAAGTTCTCCGGGCACTTCAGCAAGTTTTATCCCTTTTGCAGAATTATTAAGTCTCTTTGAATTTTCTTCCCAACGAAATAAACGTATTTTCCCGTCTTTCCCCCGAAAAGCTTTCATTCCCTCAAAAGCTTCCTGTCCATAATGTAGTGCTGTAGCTGCAATATGTATTTTTATATATTCCGATGAAGAAATTTCCGGTTCTCCCCATCTGCCATCTTTATAATAGCATCGAATATTATAATCTGTTTTTTGATAACCAAATGGCAGGTTTTTCCAGTCAATATTTTTCATACATTTAAATTTTTTATGTTAGTGATAAGGTTACTCAAATTTTCTACCTTTTTATAAGTTCTGTGGTATTTGCTCATAAATAAATTTATTTTCAAAGGTATTCGCGAGCTCACTGCCTATCGGCAGTTCGGTTGTTACTCGCTCCCACAAAAACCCTGGCGCAAACCCGCTCGTGAACTTCCATGTAAAAAATTCCGTATACTGTTGCGCAACCATTATTTAATCATTATTGTTTGTGCATTGATGATACATGGAAGTTTCATAATTTATTATAGTTTTTATATAAGTTTTAAACGCGGTCCAAAAATAATTTATCTAAACTGACAAAACAAATTAAATAAGTTCTTCCAGATTCTTCCCCTGTTCTTCTTTTGAAACCTCTCTGAGTACCCTGGCAGTAGCAGTATAGAATTCGTGATCTTTAACAAATCCTATTTGTTTTTCAAACCACTCCTTTTCCGATGAGACTATTTTATTAAGAACCACTTCTTTTGCCTGGTTTTTCATAATATCAACAAAATCAACCCTTCCTAAATAAGCAAGATTAGCATCACAAAGAATTTCTTCCAGCTTGTTCTCCGGCGAAATAGGCATCTGTGTAGACATTATAAGCTTGCAAACAGTCTCAATCTGTTCATTTGAATACTCATATTTTGGCAATATGTCTCTTGCATAAAAACAACTTGTTTGTTTATGATTTTCAATTCCATCAAGAAAACCCGAATCGTGAAAAATGGCTGCTGTCTGGACAAGAATCATTTCTTCATCAGATATTCCTTCAGCTCTGCCAATAAGCTCAACCTGTGTTGATACGTTTACCGTGTGCTTTAAATTGTGAAAACTAAGAATTTCCGGCAGTTCATTTTCCATCTTCGAAAGTATATTTTCTTCAACATCCAAAAGTCTTAGCAGTTGCAGCCGGATCCTGAATTTTTCATTTGGCAATCCTTTCATGTCAATTAACAACTCAGGACGAATACCATTTACAAAATACATATCAATTTCCCCTTTGTATTTCACGGGCATTTTACCCCTGTATTCACAAATGAA
>DAOVLD010000198.1 GCA_030631445.1 Bacteroidota bacterium | reverse complement strand
CCCTGTCCTATTCCTTTCATCAGTTCAGGTATTTTTCTTCCACCAAACAGAATAATAACAACAATGACTATTATAATAATCTCAGGAGGACCTAAAAAACCGGCAATAATTAATGATATCATGTTCTCTTTCTTTTTATTTTGAGTTATACAAATTTAAAATATTTTCATTATTAAACCTAATTCAAAGATTTTTTGTTTAAAATTATACAACACTGCCTTACGACTCACCTCTTTTATTTCTTCATTCTACATTCTTCCAAAGTGTTACGAGTTTCGGGTTACGAGTTACGAGTACACTCAACTATTTATTAAACAGTCTTATAATATCATTCCCATTAGCAAATAACAGCAAGGCAAGCAGGATGATCATACCTGTCATCTGGGCATATTCCATAAATTTGTCACCAGGTTTTCTGCCTGTTACCACTTCATACAAAAGAAACATTACATGACCGCCATCCAATGCAGGTATTGGTAAAATATTCATTATAGCAAGGATGATTGATAAAAATGCTGTAAGATTCCAGAAAGAATGCCAATCCCATACTCCGGGAAAGATACTTCCGATAGTGATAAAACCTCCCAGTGATTCATAGGCTTTGGTGTCTTTGGAAAAGATAAGTCTAAATTGTTTCAAATAATCCTGCAAGGTTTTTACCCCTTTTACAATACCTGCAGGTATTGATTCAAAAAAGCCATATTCAATCTTCTTAAATTCGAAAAATTCCTCAAAATTCCTTCTTATCCCTATCATCCCCTGATTATTTACAATCACCGGGATATCCAAATTTTCATTATTTCGTTTTATCTGCAATGAAACTTTTTCCTCTTTACTTTCACCCAGTTTCTTTTTAAATTCATCATAGTAATCACAAATCTCATTGTTAAGGCACAATATCTCATCACCTGTCTTTAGTCCAGCTTTTTTAGCTGGTGATTCTTTGAGAAAACCCTCAACAATCAGGGGAGAAAATGGGATTCTTGCATCAATTCTTCCTTTCCCTTTTATAAGTAAAGGAATAAATTCTTTTGAGATGTTTATGTTAAGTATTCTGCCATCCCTTTCTATCTGTATAGTTTTTCTTTCATTTAAAACTATATCGGGAATAATTTGGTAAAATTTTTCAATTTCCTGGTTATCAACACTTAAAATTTTATCTCCATTCCTCAGTCCCATTTCAATACCAACTGAATCAACCAGTATCCCATATTTAACATTCTCAGTAGGCATGTACTCTTCACCCCATATAAAAAGCATCAGGATATAAATCATAATAGCCAGTAAAAAATTTACCATCACGCCACCCAGCATTATGATCAGTCGCTGCCATGAAGGTTTTGACCTGAATTCCCAGGGTTGGGGAGGTTTTTTCATTTGCTCCTTATCCATTGATTCATCAATCATCCCTGATATCTTAACATAACCGCCCAGTGGCACCCATCCTATTCCGTATTCTGTTTCTCCTTTTTTGAATTTCAATAATGAAAACCATGGATCGAAAAACAAATAGAACTTTTCTACACGGGTATTAAACAGTCTGGCAAACATGAAATGTCCAAACTCATGCAGGATAACAAGTATTGATAAGCTTAAAAGGAACTGTGCTATTTTGACAAAAACTTCCATCCGGTTAAGTTACTATTTAATTATCTATGAGTATTTTCTAAGAGTTCTTCCGCAAGTCTGTAGCTTTCAAGATTTGTCTCTTCCAGATCTTCAATTCCCGGTTTTTTAATAAATGAAATGGTGTTCATAACCTTTTCAATAATATCCGACATTTCCATAAACCTAACTTTTTCATGAAGAAATGCATCAACAACAGCCTCATTTGCAGCATTTAAAGCACAGGGAATATTGCCACCCCTGTGCATTGCTTCGAAAGAGAGTGCAAGGTTACGAAATTTTTTCATATCTGCCCGTTCAAATGTCAGTTTTGGATAATCAGCAAAACTGAATCGGGGAAAGTCTGATTTCACTCTTTTAGGATAGCCAAGAGCATACAGAATAGGAAGTCTCATATCGGGCCTTCCCATTTGTGCTTTTATTGATCCGTCACAAAACTGAACTAGTGAATGGATCACTGATTGCGGATGAATCAAAACCTCAACCTGTTCCGTATCAACACCAAAAAGCCACCTGGCTTCAATAGCTTCAAGACCTTTATTCATCATTGATGCAGAATCAATTGATATTTTTTTACCCATATTCCAGTTAGGATGGTTTAATGCTTCTTTAACAGGGGCATTTTTCAAGTCATCAATAGAATAATTCCTGAATGGTCCACCGGAAGCAGTAAGATATATCTTTTCAATTTTGTTATCTGCCTCGCCTGCAAGACATTGAAAAATAGCAGAATGTTCGGAGTCAACCGGAATTATCCGCACCCCTTTTTCCTGAATCATCCGGACAATTAGCTCACCAGCTACAACAAGAGTTTCTTTATTAGCCAGAGCCAGATCTTTCCCCGCGTTAATAGCGCTAATAGTTGGTTTTAGTCCCGAATAACCAACCACAGCGGTTAATACTAAATCAACCGACTCCATTTGAACTACCTGACATATAGCATCTCTGCCTGCAAAAACCTTAACCGGATAATTTTTCAGGGCTTCAGTAACGTATTCATATTCAGATTCATAACCAATAACAACAGCATTAGGTTGAAATTCAATAGCCTGCTTTATTAACAAATCTGCATTTTTATTTGCTGTTAAAACCTCCACGCTGAACTCCTCATTATGGGCAGCAATTACCTGAAGAGTCTGTGACCCTATTGATCCTGTTGATCCTAATATGGCAATACCTTTTGGCATTTGTTTACGGGGTTTTGTGTCTTTGTCTTCTTACTACATACTTCTTACTTCTTCCCTTCCGTCTTGACACTAGTATGTTTCTTAGAATATAATATATTGCTCGGGGTCAATGGGTGTACCATTATGCCAGAGTTCAAAATGCAAATGTGGTCCGGAAGTATACAGTTCGCCTGAATTTCCTATAATTGAAATAGTTTCGCCTGCTTTAACAACAGTTCCGATATCTTTCAATAATTCTGCGTTATGTTTATAAACCGAAATAATATTATTGCCATGTTGAATTTCGATAATATACCCTGTCTCAAGTGTCCATCCTGCCATAACCACAGTCCCGTCAAGTACAGCTGACACAATTGTATTTGACTCGGCAACTATATCAGTCCCGAAATGATTATCAACAGGATTGAATTTGCTTGTTACCACTCCTTTCAGAGGAGTAAAAAAATGTTGATTAATAATTTTGCTCCCTTTATTATTCTCTTCATACTCAGAAGTAGAAAGATTATACTGTTCTTCCTGTTCTATCTGGATACGTAACAGGGAATCTTCGGCAGATTTATTAAATGTTATATTCTCATAGCTCTTTGAAGTATCCTGCAAACTTTGAAAATCAACTGGTTCTTTACCTGAAATAATAGCATTAATATTATTAAAATACTGGTCTCTTAAGTGAAGTTCATTTTCAAGGGAATCGAGCCTGTAGGCTGTCATAATAATATTTCTTCTCATATTTCCATCAGGATAACCCGGGATAAATTCTCTAAGGTTTGTAAAGGCTATCAATATGGTTGTCAGGACTATAAGAGAAATAATAACAGCACCAATCAGGGTAAAAGTGCCCAATTTCGTGAGTCTCGTCTGCCAGATCTCTTCAAAAGTTTGGTCATTATAAATTGTTATCCTGAATCTATGTTTCCAGGAGCTTTTTTCTCTATTCAATGACATTCTTTAAAATTTCTCAATAAACCGGTGCAAAGATACAAAGATATATGGTAAAGTATATACAGGCATACTGGATTATTCATAAACTCATTACTGTCAGGAAGAAGAAAGATTCTTCATATTTATCATCTCATATTCCGGATAATTAAAAGCAACAAAATGCAGATAATATTTTGAGAAACAGAAATCATACTGTACATTTGCAGGCGCAAAATATAGTGCGGGGTGGAGCAGTGGTAGCTCGTTGGGCTCATAACCCAAAGGTCGCAAGTTCGAGTCTTGCCCCCGCTACAACGAAAAAACCTGACACGACAGT
>DAOVLD010000290.1 GCA_030631445.1 Bacteroidota bacterium | reverse complement strand
TTTTTTGTCATATAAAGTGTTTGCCCATCAGCTGACAGGGAGGAGACATAAAGATCTCCATCTGATTTAACCTGAGGGGTCAGATTAACAGGCACAGTCCATTTCCCATCTGCTTTTTTGCTGTATAATATTGCATCATAGAACTTTTGGCTGGTCATGTATACAATTGTATTACCATTTTGCGAAATCTCAGGGTAATAGTTGGCATACGCATTATTGATATTTTGCCCAAGGTTATAAGAATCGAAGTAAATTCTATTCTGCTTTAGTTTTTTTACATTTTTGCATGACTCAATTTGCTTATTAACAAAATTAATGTTAAGTGTATCGCCAGGGTCGAGAAAAATGAGATATTTTTCGTAGGTACGTTTTGCTTTATTAGTCTCGTTATTAATTTGGTATGCATTAGCAAGATAAAAATATGTATCATAAGGAGCTTCTTCTTCTCTGAAATCCCCTTCTTTATATCTGTTTGTGAGATTATTAATAGCTTTTTCGAAATAAGGGATGGCTTTATCTTTTCCCCCCTGAATATTAAGATAACACAACCCTAATCTATAATTTAGATTAGCATTATCAGGGTATTTCCCGATAAGCTGGAGGTAAAAAGGTAAAGCATCCTGGAATTCTTCAAATAACATGAAATATTCACCCTCAAGGAATATCTCCTTTTCCTTGTCTTGTTGGGCAAATAGTGTTGGAATAGTAATAAAAGCCAGAAGCAGAATAATTAATAACTTTTTCATGATACACATGTTAACCAATTATAACAAAATTAATAATTTATGGACGCATTCAAAAATTATTTTTCCCACTCTCTTAAGTAAATTTCGTTTTATTGAGAATTCGGTAAATTGTGTACTATTCCTTATGCTTTTTTTTTCGTTGAATGTAAAAGAAAATAATAGCTACCAAAACGAGTGATAGCCCCCATGCAATTCGTCTTCGGGCATTTCTGGCTTTTTCTTTTGTTGAAGAGATATAGCCGGTAATTTTTTCTTCGTCTAACTGACTGACGGAAACTATTTTAGTAATTATATTTACTACATCTTCACTGGTAAATTTCTCTGTTGAAGATTTTTGTAATAAATATTCAATTAAATCATCTGCATTAGTTATTTTCATCTCTTCAGGGTTCAAAGTCTGAAGAAATGATTTAAGTTCTCCGTCAGATTCAATTAATAGCTTATTGTGGAAGTTTTTTACTTCTGGATTACCATTTAGTGCTATTGAATAAATGAGTAGTTGAAAATCTTTTTCTTTAATATTTTTCTGCTCAACTTGCCTGGAAAGATATTCATATAATTGCGATGATGTTTGTATTTCCGGGCCAGGAATCTGAAGAGTATCAAGGATTTCCTTCAAATCGCCGTAAGCATATTTGGTTAATGATTCTTTAAAAGTTATTAAAAGATCCCGATTGTGGAGATCATCGATAATAAAAATTGATTTAACTTCTTCTTCTGTAAATGCTGATGATATGCCTGCCTTTTCTGTCAGATGCTGCATCAATTCTTCAGGCGTGCTAATATTTTCTTTTTGCAGATCAACTTCATGAATGATATTGGTCATATCTTTTTCTGTATTGACAGCAATAAAATTTCTGAAATCTTCAATTTTAATAATACCATCGTTTGCTCCAACGGTTACTATCTCTTCCAATTCATTTTTCGGGATTGATTGTTTGGCAAGATATTCAAATAATTCTTCAGAGGTTCCAATCTCTTGATCTTTAAGGCTGATATCTTCAAGAACAGCTATCAGATTATCACTTTTTGCAAGGTTTGTAAGAGTTCCAAGCAGATCTGTAAGTTCTTCAGGTGGTTCTTCCTTTCGACTTTTTGAAATTATATCTGCAACAGGTTTTTTGACCGGTGGGATGAATGATATTTCAGTTTCTCTTATGGTTTGATTGCCAAATTGATCTGTAAGCGTAAATTTCAGTTGGTTATCACCTTCAAGTGGAATAGCTTTGTAGGCAAATAAAGTGTCTGTTATGTAAAACGTGTCAGCTTTTTGTAATAAGGAGTCTTGAAAGTAATGGACAATCAGTCTTGAGTTATTTTCAGTCTCAAGTTGTAATATAAGTGGCTTATTATCAGTAACAACAAAACTAGTGTCCGGTATCTCAAAATCAGCAATCAGATCCAGCGGTATCAATTCCACAGAAGGTATATGTATATTGTCATTTTCCTGGTTTGCTGACATAGAAATAAGTTCACTTGTCTTTTCGAGATTTGTCCCACTGAAAATCAATTGGTAATTACCGGCAATCACTTCTACAAAATATTCTCCGGTTTCTAAGTTGGGTTTAACAACAGCAATTGTATCGCCTGCCGGATAGCTAACAACATATACTCTGAATGATTCATCAAACTTCCATTTGATATCTTTTATAGATACTATACCTGACAGCCTGAATTTCCTTGGATGTTCTTCGGAAAAAATTTCCAGCAGAAAAATATCTCTTTCGCCCATTCCTTCATCAGTAAACTGTGAGTAATAAGCAAAGTTTCCATCTTTTGCAGGTGCGTAA
>DAOVLD010000166.1 GCA_030631445.1 Bacteroidota bacterium | reverse complement strand
TCCACAGTCAGCAATAGGCACCTCGTACCATTTTTAACATTTAATCATTTTTTCATTCACTCATTTATTCATTTTATCATTTACTCATTTCTTTTATCAGGCACTTCTTTTATAGCTATATTTGCTAAAAGCATTAAGGCACACTTTTTGAATAGAATAAATAAACCGGTAGATGAAAAGAACCTGTATCATATTAGCATGTCTTTTACTTGCTCCTGTAATCTTTTCTTTTAAAAAGTATGATAATGAGCAATCAGATTCTCCTTACAAGGCAGGGGAAAATCTTACCTATCTTATTCATTACGGTTTTATCAATGGAGGCAAAGTATTTCTAGGTATTAACAATGATTCGATCATAGATAAAAAAGCATATCATGTTGTAATTGAGGCAAAAACCACAGGTATTGCAGATGTTCTTTATAAGGTTAGGGATACTTATGAAAGCTATATTGATCCATCTACCGATCTGCCGGTTAAAGCCATTCGTAACATCAGCGAAGGCAGGTATAAAAGATACAATGAAGTACTGTTCGATCATGAATCAAGGACAGATTCATCGCTGGTTTATAGCCAGACTTCCGGTCTTCAGGTTGTCCCAAAAAATATACACGATATACTATCAGGGTTTTTTTACATGAGAAAATATTATATCACAGATGATATTAATAAAGGAGATACAATTCATATTAAAACCTATTTCACAGATGAATTATTCCCTCTTTATATTTGTTATAAAGGAACAGAAACTATTAGAACAAAACTCGGTAAAGTTGAATGCTACCGTTTCGACCCGGTTACTGAAGTAGGCCGGCTTTTCAAAACCGAAAATGATATGTCAATATGGTTTTCAAAAGATAAGAATTTTATACCTGTCAGAATCAGGTTTGATATATATGTGGGTTCGGTAAAAGTCGATTTAATAGAATACAAAGGAATTAAACACGATTTTGAAAGTTTGATTAAATAGTAGGACTTCATCCTTCCTTACTCCCCCACTCAATTTACTTACCTACTCAACTCTTCTTTCTTTACTTTTTACTTTAAACTTTTTACTTTTTACTTCTTACTTCTTGTATTATTCATTGTTTTTCAATTATTTTGTTCGTTATAATAAATTTTTATTCATGGCAACAACTGCAGATTTCAGAAACGGGCTTTGTATTGAATATAATAATGATTTATATGCTATTGTCCAGTTCCAGCATGTCAAACCAGGGAAAGGACCGGCATTCGTCAGGACAAAACTTAAAAGTGTCACTACCGGCAAAGTAATTGAAAACACTTTTACTTCAGGCCATAAGGTTACAGTGGCAAGAATTGAAAGACGACCTTATCAATTCCTTTACAAAGATGATCTGGGATATCATTTTATGCATACCCAAACATTTGAACAGGTAGCAATTCAGGAAGATATTATTACCAGTTCCAATCTGCTTAAAGAAAGTCAGGAGGTTGAAATTATATACCACGACGAGACTGAAACTCCTATATCGTGTGAGTTGCCTCAATTTATAACAATGGAAGTAATTTATACCGAGCCGGGAATAAAGGGGGACACCTCTTCTACCAGTTCACTCAAACCGGCGGAAGTAGAAACAGGAGCAAGTATAATGGTCCCATTATTTGTAAATACCGGAGACAAAATAAAAATCGATACAAGAGATAAAACATACTCCGAAAGAGCGAGGTAAGGGGAGTCATTTAATAACAGGATCCGTTCAAATATGGCACAAAAGGAATCTAAACAAAGACTACAGCTGTCAAAATTCAAACTTAACTCCTTACTTGAGATCACAAGAGCTATAAATGAAAACCTGACTACAGAAGAATTACTTGAACGGTATCAGAAACTTCTACGTGAAGATCTGAATATTGGAAAAATTCTAATATATAAATATGGTGAACACTGGGAACTTATTTTAAGTTCAGGTTGTGATAAAAATGTTTATGAAAACATTAGTGTAGAAAGTGATCTTTTGGAGCATAAGGAAATTACTTTGATACCTTCTTCAGAAGAGAATAAATTAAGTTCTTTTGATATTATTATTCCTGTTTTCAATAAAAACGAGGCTCTGGCATATGTTCTAATCGGTGATATTGATGAAGAGGCAGAGGGTATGAGTCCTGTATTAAAACACCTCCATTTTATTCAGACACTCTCCAATATAATAATGGTAGCTATTGAAAACATCAGGCTTTTTAATGAAAGTCTCCGCCAGGAAGCACTCAAAAAGGAGTTGGAACTGGCTTCTAAAATGCAAAACCTTCTTATCCCCGATAACATTAACCTTCCTCAGAATAACAACATGTTCGCTACTGGTTTTTATCACCCTCATTATGACATAGGTGGTGATTATTACGACTGTTTATACCTGAGTAATAATGATATCGGGTTCTGTATTGCCGATGTATCGGGAAAAGGAATCTCTGCAGCCTTGTTAATGGCTAATTTTCAAGCTAATATGAGAGCTTTATTCACTCATGATATCCCGCTTGAGTTACTTGTTACAAAGTTAAATGAACGTGTAATAAGAAGTGTACAGGGCGAGAAGTTTATTACATTATTCGTTGCCAGGTATAATTTTAAAACTCACAAACTGGAATATATTAATGCAGCTCACAACCCTCCTGTTATATACTATTCTGATTCAAAAAAAATATTTATGCCGGAAACCAGTTGTGTTGGGATAGGAATGTTAGATGAAATACCTGTTATTAGGAAAGAATTGATAGAAATTGTTGAACACACAAAGATCCTTTGTTATACCGATGGTTTATCAGAACTACCTGATGAAAATGGAAAAGAGATTGGCACAAATATTATTGAGAAATATATTTCCAATAAAAACCGAATAGATAAAAATATCGGGCAAATAATTAGCAGTCAGAAAATACCCGATGGAAATAACAGGATGTTCGATGATATCTCCATTCTCGGAGTTGAGTTTTTTATATAAATGTATCGGAATGTACTCACTTCGTTTCCCGAAAATCGGGACAGGCTATGAGATCGCTCCTTCTCCGTAGTAAAACTACGAAGGAGAAGCTACGCTAAGTTTAAAATTATTCATTTATATATACCGAGTTATATCATTTCAAATAATAATTTCACAAAACCCTTAAACCCTTTATCTTACTTAGCCTTAGCCTTAGCCTCAGCCTTTTTTAATTAATTTGCGAAGCTATGTTCTTACTTAAGACTTTCCTATAAAAGGTTTTTCTTCAGAGTTTTTACCATAAATATCCAGCACAACAAGAATAGCCATAAATCCCCAGAACGGAGCTGATGCCTTATCGGTGTCAAGAAAATTGTTCATCATTCCATGCATGAAATATGTTGTCAGTCCAATAAAAGTACCAAGTGCCAGTGACCCTGTCCACGTTCCTTTTAGTTTATGCCATGCCCGTATACCGGTAAATATTGTCGCTATAACTATTAATAAAAAGGATATCGTTCCCAGGACTCCCGATTCTGCCAGTGGTCCAATATACTCACTGTGAGCATTCCCCAAATCTCCAAAATTGGTGCTTATTATTGTTTTTTCGGTTGATTGTTGAAAAGGTGCATAAAGGAACATATAAGTTCCCGGACCCCAACCTAATACCGGTTTTTCTTTAAACATCCGTAAAGCAGATTCCCATCGATTGATCCTTTCAAGATTAGATGCATCTGAAGTGATATTGGAAATGGATTGCACATGTTCAGCCAGATCGGTGGACGAATCCTGCCGGTTTTTCTCCAGCTCCATCAGGATATTACTCCTGAACATATATCCCGCTGCTATCAGCATTCCAATTACCACTACCAGTAAATAGAATCTTACTCTAAGCTTAATTAGTAAATACACAACAAACGCGCCTGCCAGACTTATCCATCCCGCTCGTGTATATGAAAAAATCATGGCAAATGATAAAAACAACAGCAAAAAAGCCCATTGGATCTTATAAGTTGATCCATTCTTGCTAAGCGAAAAAAGAAAAGCAATAACAACCGGAATATACATTGCAATGGCTGCACCATAAGCAGTGTGATCATTATAAAACGGATGAACAGCTGAGTGGGCAGCTTCCTGATTAATCAATCCAAACCTGGAGTGATTAATTAATGTATAAATAATAACTAAAAATAATCCTGCAAGATAAGCTTTGAAAAACCATTTTATATTTTCAGGTTTTTTAAAACAGTAAGCTGCAAGGAAGAAGTATCCTGTAACAAACCATAATCTGGCAATAAAAAACTTAAAAGAAACTACAGGTAAAGTACTGGTAATTGATGTGATAAATATCCATATCAAATTGAAATATATCGCCAGTGAGACGGGATGAGTGAAAATTTTCCGGTCAACCTGTTTTTCATAACCCAGTTTAAAAATAAACAGGATCATTGCTCCAAATAGCAAAGGTTCAGTCGGAAGATATAAATTTACTGACAATCCGGGGACAATTTCTGTAAGAGGCACCGATAACGGAGTGAGAAAAACAATAACAAGAAAAAGTTTATCGAGCGCAAGAAAGGCAAGGAGCAATAATAATAAAACAAAAGGAAGCAGATTTAAAATATAAATTTCTTTATATACAAGCAAGCCGTTAATTATCACAAACAATGTGGCAGCTAAATATATCCACAAATTTTGCTTTGAACTTTCAGAAATACGGATCATATTTATGGTTGTTCTCTGAGAACAGATTCTGCTGCAATTAATAGTAAAAGTGTCAGAAGGAAAGCAGACATTGTAGAAGTAATAACAATTAGTGTCCTGCGTGGATAAGCTTTTTTCTCAGCTACTTTTGCTTCATTTACAATAAAAGTGTGAGGCAGGTTCTGCTCC
>DAOVLD010000053.1 GCA_030631445.1 Bacteroidota bacterium | reverse complement strand
TTTAAATCCCATTGCTATGGCACGGTGGGCCTGATTTAAATTACCGGTAAAACTATGAAATATTCCTTTTGGGTAATCAGGTTTAAATTCATCAAGTATTTGAAATACCTCATCAAATGATTCCCTGATATGGATAACTACCGGCAGGTGATTATCGATAGCAAGAGTAATTTGTTCTCTGAAAGCTTTCATTTGTTCTTTTCTATAGGTATCATCCCAATAAAGGTCAATGCCAATTTCACCTATAGCAATGAAGTTCTTTTTTAGAAGATGCTCCTTAACTTTTTTAAGTATATCACGGTAATTTTTTCTCACCGAGGTTGGGTGAAGCCCCATCATAGGAAAGCAAAAATCAGGATATTTATTTACAAGACCCATCATTGGTTTAACTGACCGGGTGTCTATATTGGGAAGACATATTTTCTCTATTCCCTGCCGGACAGCTCTGTTTATTACCTCATCACGGTCATTATCGAATTCAGGCAAGTACAGATGTGAATGAGTATCAATAAATTGCATCTTTACACTCTAATTATATAATAAAATAAAAAAAGGGCCACCTCAATTTCGAGGCAGCCATATTTCAGTCAGATTGGTAGGTTTTTCTTATACTACACCCTGTGCGAGCATAGCATCTGCAACTTTCACAAACCCTCCGATGTTAGCCCCATCAACATAGTTAATAAAGCCATCATCTTTAGTACCAAACTTTACACATGTCTCATGAATATTAATCATGATCTGTTGCAGGCGCTCATCCACTTGTTCTCGTGACCATGGCAGGCGCATAGAATTTTGTGTCATCTCAAGACCGGATACTGCAACTCCACCGGCGTTTGCAGCTTTACCCGGACCGTACAGGATCTTCTTATCCAGATAAACTTCAATAGCTTCGGGTACACTGGGCATGTTTGCACCTTCTGAGATACAGTAACATCCATTAGCTATGAGAGTTTTTGCATCTTCTTCAGTAATCTCATTTTGAGTTGCACTAGGTAATGCAACATCACACTTTATATTCCATGGTCTTTCTCCTTCAAAGTATTCAACACTGTATTTTTCAGCATATTCCTTTATCCTGCCTCTTTTAATATTCTTCAGTTCCATTACAAAAGCAAGCTTGTCTTTATCTATACCATTCGGATCGTATATGGTTCCACCTGAATCGGAGAAGGTAACTACCTTAGCTCCAAGTTCGGTAGCCTTTTCTGTTGCGTATTGGGCAACATTACCTGAACCTGAAACAGTTACAATTTTGCCTTTCATTGAATCATTACGGGTTTTTAGCATCTCCTCGGCAAAATAAACTGAACCATAGCCTGTAGCTTCAGGTCTGATAAGACTTCCTCCCCATTCAATACCTTTTCCTGTAAGCACACCTGTAAATTCATTTCTCAGGCGCTTGTACTGGCCGAACAGAAAACCAATTTCTCTGCCTCCAACACCAATATCACCGGCTGGCACATCAGTATTTGGCCCAATGTGACGGAAAAGTTCGGTCATAAAGCTTTGAGTGAATTTCATCACTTCGTTGTCAGATTTTCCTTTCGGATCGAAATCGGAACCACCTTTACCACCACCCATCGGGAGTGTAGTCAGGCTGTTTTTAAATACCTGCTCAAATGCAAGAAACTTAAGAATTCCCAGATTAACAGTGGGGTGAAATCGCAACCCTCCTTTATAAGGTCCTATAGCACTGTTCATTTCAATCCGGTACCCTTTATTAATTTGTACTTCCCCCTTATCATCCAACCATGGTACCCGGAATAAGATCACCCTCTCAGGTTCAGCAATTCTTTCCAGAATTTTTGCATGTTTATATTTTGGATTTTCTTCAACGAAAGGGATAATAGATTCGGCTACCTCCTGAACTGCCTGATGAAATTCTACTTCACCGAGGTTTTTGGAAATAACATTTGACATGAATTGTTCAACTCTTGGATCCATGATATTTATTTTTTTAAGTTTTTGTTATCCGGCAAACATATATATTTTTTCAGTAAGTAAAAACAATTTATAGAACATGTTTTGTAATTTGATTTTGACGAAAACAACACGTTATCAGAAAGATACAACAAGAATTCTGGCTGTGATCATACAGATATCGTAAAATGTTAAGTTAGTAAAAGTGCAAAAAAATATATTGTGAGAGATGATATATTTACTTTGATACAGGAAGCAAGTGAAATAAGTTGTATCATTTACATTCTACCACGTAATCAACGATTTTCTTTTCTTTCCATCCATAATTATTTTCAAAGGCTTATTGAAACGAACATGCCGAAAATATTTGGTTTTTCTTACCAATTTCTGTTTTTCCAATACGTCCCACTGGATAAAATTTTTCATGGAGGTATGATCTACTGAAAAATAACCAATATTCATTGAAGTGAGATTATGAAAGAAATGAGAACCCAGGGATGCATCCAATGGAAAATCCTTCATACTCATTTCCACAATGACTTTTGCATTGGATATTTGAGGCCATGCCACAGGTATTCCAATAAACCTGTCGCGTGTTCCCCACCTTCCCGGGCCAATTAAAATGTAGTTGCGTTTCTTATCGAGCATTTTCTGGTTTAGACCTTCGATTTCAGTTGTCATTTCAAGTGTCTTGGTTTTATCAAATTTATTTTTATCAATAAAAATGACATCATAAATATCTTCTATTATCCCATTTCCCATGCTTCTTTCAGAATATAACAAAACCTTATCCTTCTCAATTTTATCCAGATCGATTTTATGATTTGTATCAGTTCCCACCAAAGGTTTTATCTGCAGCAGGTAAAACGAAGCTTTCCCATTTTTATCCTTATTAAGATTTACCGCGTATTCTATTTCAACCGGCGAACCTAATGCTTCTCTTACAATATCGTGGATAAACCTGATAGTTTGAGCCAGAGGAATATAATCATACTTTAAGATATTGGCAAAGTTGATAACTCTTGGACCTATGATATCAAGCCCGGGGATAATGTTGTCATTTTCGGAATTATATACTGAGGCACAATGTTTTAAAGCACCATGTTTTTCTGATTCGCTGATATCCAGTTTAATCAAGCCCGCATTTTCGCCTTCCAACAGGTTAATATCTTTTTTCCCCATATTTACAGCGTAAAAATAAACCTGAGAGTTTCTTACTTGTTCATTTGTTGCGCATATCTCTAACCCCGGGTAAAAAGGGGAAAACCGGTGGGCTTTTTCGCCGGCAACAACATATTGCCCTAATCCTACTGCTGCAACTGCAAATCCTTCTTCGGGTTGCATATGAGCTATAGGATAATAGTTATGTGATTGAGCTGTACCACTGATATGCGGATAAAAGTAATCACCATACTGATTTCCCACTACTTCCTGCAGGACGATTGCCATTTTTTCCTGATCGATATTATAATTAATTGCCTTGAAATAGGTGCGCGCATTTTTTGAATAGATTGATGCATACACCAGTTTAATTGCATTAGCAGCTTGTTTGAACCGAACATTAAAATCAGAATGATTATTTGGAAGGATGTAGGTTCCGAAAACACCCGAAAAGGGTTGAGTCAGGGAATCTTCAAACAAGCTGGAAGAACGGATTGCAATGGGTTTGGTGATTAGTTTCAACAGGATTTTCAATTTCTTTTCAAGGTTATAGGAAATTGAACTTTTTAGGAAAAGTTGTTTTATTTTCTCATAATCCTGTTCGTTTTGCAACTTTTCATATAAATGGTTTTTTTCAAGGAAAATATCAAATTCATCCGTACCGATAATTGATGTTATGGGAGTTTTGATATTAATGTGAGGTGTTAATTGAACAAAATCGAAATTATAAATTAATGTATTAACGAAAGCCAGCCCTCTTCCCTTTCCACCCAGGGAGCCGGCTGCAATACTAACAATATTGCTTTCATCCACTACGGATAATTCCTCAAACGTTACAATTTTGCCTCTTTCCTGTTCCCTTCTTCTTTTTCGAATGATACTAATAAGAAATTCCCGTAGTTCTTTCAGATTCTCAAAATCAGAAATCTTCACTGGATTGATAATCTTTGCTATCTCGACTTCTCCACGGGCCATTAACCACAACGAAAAATGGTTTTTCATAGCATGATAGATAAGAGAATCCTCAGGAATCGTTTTCAGATAGGACTCGAATTCTTTCATGGACTTTGCTATGGCAATCTGGCGTCCCTGGTTATCGCGGTATACAAAGTGCCCAAATCCCAAATAATAATTGATAAAACTTTTCAGATCCTGAGAGAGGGTTTCGGATTTTTTATTGATAAAAGTTGAATTGAGTTTATGCGCAAATTTGGCATTATCGGGATCGTATGATTGTAAGACAGTTGGCAGGTTTTTTAGTTCCTTTTTCACAAACCGGATTAAATTGAAACCCGCATTTTCATCTAGTTTCCCGTCTCTTGGAAATCTCACGTCGGAAATTACACAGAGAAGAAAATCTTTATACTTATTGATTACAGTTAAAGCTTCCTCAAAATTTACTGCCAATAAAATTTTAGGTCTGGCTCTGAGTTTTAATACTTTATAAAATTCATCGGTACCGACATCCTCAATTAACCGTTTCGTCTGCTCGAGTACCAATCCATAAAGCATCGGAAGATAACGCGAATAATAATCAGAAGAGTCTTCAACCAATAAAATCACCCTTGTAAAGCCAATTTTAGTATCATTTTCAACATTAACTTCATCTTCGAGCAACTTAACCATTGCAAAGAATATATTGGATTCTCCTGTCCAGACAAAATACCGGTCAAATGGTGTTGATTTCTTTTTTTCAGTCTCAATTAAAGGTATATCATTGCTATTGTTAAGTAAAAAGAATGTCGGGATATACGGGTATTTCTCTTTTATTTTTCTGCAAAGTTTTAGAGGTGTTTTCTTATCCACTCCCAACATCAGGATAATCAGGTCGAAATGTCTTAATTTTAGTCGCTCAAAGGCTTCTTCTTCAGAGGAAACACCGGTCACTCTTGGCATCGAGGTTAGATTCAAATGATAATATTCTCCAAGAATGTGATCGGAAAACCGACCCTCCCCTTCAATTGTATAAGCATCATACAGATTTGCAACAAGGAGGATTTCTTTTACTTTAAAAGGCATTAGATCATGGAACAGATCCCTGTCAGCATTATTTCTATCGAGGAACTTCTGAAGCAGCTGTCGGCTGGTTAGAGATTTTACCTCCTCTTTTGTGCTTTCCAATTGCAGAGATTCCTGTAAGTTGGTTTTCCGGATGATTTCCCGTGCCTTGACACTATTGATAAAACCTGAAATAATATTCCCCAGGTTTTCAATCAAATGGCGTTCTTCTTTCAGGAAAGGGCCTTCATTCTCTTCAGGAAATTGCTTAAGATAAATTACTTCAACACGGCCTTTCTGATCATCAATGGTTTTAAATTTATGAGTTTGAGCCCATTTAGTTTTCTTGAAATTGGGAGTTTTATATTCAATATCATTAAAAAGAATACGGCAAACTGTATAATCAGGATATTGCCAGGCTTTCGGAATAATTAATGCGATTTGCTGTAAGGTCTCCTCAATGGATTTTCCTTCTCTAATAATAGCCGTAGTCTGGTTTATACACGCCAGTTCTTTTAACCGTTCGTGTTTTTCGGTAAGTAATTTCTGATACCTTTTATTTAAATTAAATGATTCATCCATAAACTTTATAAAGTTAACGGTTTTTTTTAAAGGCCTAACCTGAATTATTCCTATTTCTTGCTATATCTATAAATTATTGCTTATTAGCCTGCATTATTCCCTGAAAAGCCGTGATTTCGCTTCACTTGAAGATATTTATAATTGCTGGATGGGGTTAAGAAATGGATTGTGATAAAGAGAGTGTAGTAGAATTATTAAATTTTTAGTTTAATCAATAATTTTGTATTGTTTTATCTTGGAGAGCAGGGTAACACGTGAAATTCCAAGAATTTTCGCTGCTTTTGATTTGTTGCCGTTTGTATAGGATAAAACTTTTCTCAGATGATTTTTTTCTACTTCTTTTAATGAAGAAGGTGCTGTGTCATCAACAAGATCGGTGGAGGCACTCATGTTTTCCATACAATAACCGGGAAGTGATTTCATTTGTATTTCACTACTTGATTCAATAACAACAGCACTGTTTATTAAGTTCATTAGTTCTCTGACATTACCCGGGAAAAAATAATTTTTCAAACAATTAATAACCGGTTTTGATATTCTCTTAATTTCTTTCTTATATTTTTTATTAAACTTTTTTAAGAAATAATTAGCCAACAGAGTGATATCTTCTTTTCGATTTCTTAGCGGAGGAAGTTTTATTGAATTAATGTTAAGTCTGAAAAACAGGTCTTTACGGAAATTCCCGGTATTAATTTCTTCAAACAAATTTTTATTTGTTGCTACAATTATTCTAAGATCTACTTTTAAATTTTTAGTTGATCCTAATTTATAGAATTCCTCTTCTTGCAGTACCCTTAGGAGTTTTACCTGGATTGGCAGAGAAAGTTCGCCAATTTCATCTAAAAACAGTGTTCCACCATCAGCCTCTTCAATAAATCCGGTTTTGTTTTTCTCAGCACCTGTAAAAGCACCTTTTTCGTATCCGAAAAATTCAGACGAGAATAATTCATTAGCAAACGTTCCGGCGTTAACTGCTACGAATTTTTTATTTCTCCTGTTACTTATTTTATGAATAGCTTCTGCAATTAATTCTTTACCCGAACCACTTTCGCCCCATATTAAAATACTATTATCAGTAGCTGCAAATTTTTCAACATAGTGAAAAATATTTATCATTTCGTCATTCTGTGTAATTATCTTACTGAATGCTTCTTTATGTTCCAAACCACTGAAAGAAGGTTTTTTTAATTTGGCTCCTGTTATATGTAGTTCTTTCTTTTTAACCACTGAGTTCAGTGTAGCCAATAATTTTTCTTCATCAACAGGTTTCAACATATAGTCAAAGGTTCCCAGTTTCATTGCAGAAATAGCAAGATCTATATCCTCAACCCCTGTTAAAACAATTGTAGTTATATCTATTTCTTTTTCTTTTATGTATTTTAGGACATCCAGGCCTGTAACATTTGGCATATCCATGTCAAGAAGTAACACATCGAAATCTGGTTTATCTAAATATTCAAATGCCTTTCTGCTATCCTGTAAAGTTTGAATCTCAAATTTGCCCGACTGAAGCAGGAAAACGTTCAGGAAATTTAATATTGCCTGATTATCATCTATTACAAGTACTTTTGTCATTATTTTTTTTGTTGAATAACCGGGATGTGAATTGTAAAAGTTGTTCCTGAACCTAATTTGCTCTCAACGTTAATTGTTCCATCGTGTTCCTTAATAATTCCATAGGAGATTGATAGCCCCAGTCCTGTCCCTCCCTCATTTCTTTTTGTTGTAAAAAACGGATCGAAAATATTCTTTCTGGTTTCTTCATCCATTCCTTCCCCGTTATCGCTGATTTTTATCATTATTTCATTTTTAGATTTATCATACCAGGTTTCAACATTTATTAAACCGTTCTCATCTATAATTGCTTCTGAAGCATTGATAATAATGTTCATAAGCACTTGTTCCAATTTCCGGATATTGCCCTTAAATTTTGGAATATCAGCAGAAAGTTTAAGTTCTATATTCGCATTGGATTTTATATACTTTTGAGTAAAAGTAAGGTGATCTTTGATTAAATGGTTAATATAAACGTTTTCTAACAGAGTGTCTTCATCTTTCTTTACAAAATTCCGCAGATCCGATACAATTTTTTTTGTCCTGTTAGCGCCGTCTATCATATCATTAAGTAGAACAGGGAAATTTACTCTAAAAATGTCATAATTCAGGCGGGCTATTTTTTTGTCCTTATTCTCAGCATAATAATCATCCAATATCGGGAGAATATCATTAAATGCCTCACTGATTATTTTCAAATTTCCCAGAATAAAAGTGTTTGGATTATTAACTTCATGGGCAATACCGGCAACTAATTTTCCAAGCGATGCGAGTTTATATGATTGCTGAAGCTGAGATTCTATTTTTTTATTCATTGTAACATCCCTGCATACTTCCAGAACCTTATCTGTTTCACCTTTTTTGTTAAAAATTGGATATGAGCGAAGCAGGAAATGCTGATTGAACCATTTTTTCTCAAGAATATTATTTTTGCCACTTTCAAAAGTTTCAGATGCAGGACAGTTATCACATCTACTCTCCGAATTAAATAATTTCCTGTAACATTTTCCCGAATTTCCAATATCCTCCTTATTCGACATTATTATATTGTAATTTTTATCTATTACAACAATCCTGTCGGTGATAGCGCTGAAAAATGTTTTTAACTTTTCAGTACTTTCATAACATTTTTTAGTGACCTTTATTAATTCTTTGTTTTTTATTAATAATTTTATCTTTTGGTTTTCAATATCTTTTTTCTTCTCATTTTTTTCTATTGCCCTGGAAATTTTTCCTGAAATTTCATCAACCAATTTTTTTTCTTCTTTCAGGAAACTGCCTTCAATATGCAAATTTACTATGATCTCTCCCCTTTTTTTCCTGTTCAGAATTATATCTGTACTTAATTTGTTATAAATTTTCTTGTTATCTTTTTTCCCATATGATTTTCCGTCTATTATCAAATTCACATTAACAAATTCAGGGAATTGAAATCCCTCTTCCAGGTGACAAGTGATTCTTTCAAATGTTTCTTCCAGGTTTTTCGAAGTTTCAATATCTCTACTTGTGTTATATAAACTTTCAAGTTCCTTAACTCTTTCCTTCAAATCATGTTCAATTTTGCTAATCTGAATTTTATTATTCTTCATCGAATTATATTTTGTAAAATCAACCATTTTAATTAGAATTAGAAATCCATCTTTTTTGATGGTGGTTATTTCCTTTTTTGCTATACATTATAAAAATTATTGGAATATTGGAATATTGGAATCGGACGCCGTTCGAGTTTTTGA